>JAISTG010000077.1 GCA_031272705.1 Bacteroidales bacterium
AAAAGGCTTCATAGTGTTATGAAAAGGCTTCATAGTGTTATGAAAAGGCTTCATAGTGTTATGAAAAGGCTTCATAATGTTATGAAAAGGCTTCATAGTGTTATGAAAAGGCTTCATAATGTTACGGATGACTTTCGTAACACAAAAAAGCAAATTCTTTATTCATATTCAAAACTTTCTGTAAAAGCAGATATATTTAAGCAGTCTTCATCCTAACTTTTGTCCGTGAAGCACAAGTTTTTACGGAACAAATTCCAAAGCCCCGATTGTCGGAGGATTTCCTCTCCAATTCCCTTCCAAATCATACGGAACAGTGTAGGAAATGGTCGCATCACCTCCACCAATAGCGGGAGAACCGGGTAAAACGTGTAAATCCCTCTCCAATATATTCACAAATAACGGGTCGGAATTAAATACTGAAGATGTAATGTTGGCATCTTGCCCGTTCAACGTGGCAGATTTTATAAGACAATTAACAAAAGTATAATTCAAAATAGAACTTTCTTCGTATTTATCTATCAATATCTCATCCTGTTTAGAACCATAAATGATAGTATTGAGAAATTGTGCGGAAGTTATGGGTCTCGGGTATATTACTCCGTTAGCCGCATGATAATTCTTCATATAAAGTGCGGATTTGGATAATTGCTGCCCGCTCCATGAGTTTTCAAAAGTACAATGTGTGAATTTATACTCACCACCAACATCTAATGCAACACAATACGAACCACAATTTTGTACAATGGTATTTTCAGATTCAACGTGTCCGCCCTGCGAAAAAATACCTGCAAATGTCATATTTTCTATTCTGGTATTTTTAAGTTTTAAGGTTGGATTTGCAGTTACACAGGAATCAATTTCTATTCCGGTTACGGCATTTTTAATGATACAATAGTCTAATTCGTTGTTTCTGCTGCCGACCCAAAGAATTATGCCGTTCCATTGTCCCGCTGTATTGGCATAAGATGCTTCACGCCGAACACCCTCAAAAACAACCGGATCATTTAATCCGCCATGAGCCTTCAATGTTCCGTAAGTATAAACAAGCAATGAGCCGCCATTGGCAAAATAAAGTTTAGCGCCGGACTCTATTTCTAATGTGAAAGAAGAATCTACAGCAAATGTGCCGATAATTACATGTGGTTTGTTGGCTTTCATTTGCAGGATATTACCGCTACGTACAACACCATCCGCATTTTGTGCTAATGAAAACGGCATAGGTTTGGGATTATTCACTACCCACACAGGCAAAGTATCGGTTGGAATATGGTAATATGCGTCCTGACCATACGCTTGTAACTGAATACACTGATATTTGCTGTTAAAAGCAATAATGATTGAATCGGAAATTAACAACGGATTATTCTGATTAACCGGATTTATAGTAACACGTACAAATATAAAAATGCTGTCTTTTGCTCCAATCTCAACATCATGTGCCACAAGTGCCGTATCACCATCTACATTCAGCCTGAAATATGATGCGGAACCTCCTCCAAGTCTTACACTGTTAATTTTAACCGGTTTATCCTCTTTATTATAAATAAGAACCTGTTTTGTAATGGAACCCATTTGTGTAAAAACAGTGTCAAAACTTAATGTATCCATAGAAAAAGACAGAGAAACATTACTGCCGTCAGCAAACGATTCTTCATCTATACAACTTACGAATAAAGATGCAGAAATAAAGAATACAATCGCCACATAAAACCAAATTTTTAATCTGTTCATAAGACTATAAATTTTTGTTGTGTTTTGAAATTTATTTTATTTCAACCAATCTGTATTTTTGCTTACCCATACCGAGTTTTTCTGCATAATTTACCTGTCCCAAGCCACTAACGCCGCTCTCCTTCAAAAAAGCATCTTCACAATGATGACCCTGTGCAACCAAATCGTGAGAAGCCTTTTCTATTGCTACAATATCCGTTGATGCAACAATGCCTATGTCCTGTGTGAAAGGTAATGGTGCTCTCGCACTGCAATCACAGGAGGCTGAAATGTTGGCTAAAATGTTTATAAACACCATAGGTTTTTCTCTCTGAAAGACATAAGCATATTCAACAAGCCGTTCAAGGAATACATTTTCATCTAATTGTTTTCTATCCGGCGAAATCAGTTTCAGAGGGCATTCTGCTATACATTTGGCACAGCCTAAACATTTTGCAGCATCAATAACCGCTTTCCCATCAATAAGACTTATCGCATCACCGGGACAATTCTGTACACATGAACCGCAACCCACACAATTCGCAACGTTGTTTATGACAGGTACATCCGTTGCATGCTGAGCCATTTTGCCGCCCGGTGAAGCGAAACCCATCGCTAAATTCTTTATAGCACCGCCAAAGCCTGCCGAACCGTGTCCTTTGAAATGCGAAAGAATGATATAATTATCATAATCAAAGAAATGCAAACCTGCCTTCACTCTTTTATAATGCTTCAATGGCAAATCCTTCACATCAATATCCTTTTCACCGTCAGAATCCAAAATATCAATGGGAGCATACGTAAATCCGTGTTCTTTAGCAAGTTTTATATGGCTGTCGGTAAAGCGTCTCTTTCCCACATAAAGCACATTGGTTTCAACAAAAGTTCCTTTCACCTTTTCCATAAGAGGCTTATACAGAACAGGATTTATGTAATTACGATTACCATCTTCGCCAAAATGCACCTTTACGCCCGTTTTACCTTTATAATCCACGCCAAGCATTTCGTAAAGTTTCAATATATTTTCGGGCGTTATTTCTCTAACGAAATATACAACAGGTAAATTTTCCTGTGCCTTTATATTACTGATACAAAGCAGCAAAAGAAAAAATACAATCAATGTTTTAATCTGTTTCATCTTTTATTTTATCTTATTAGGGGCTGCAAAGATAATAAGTTTTTTTGACTTAAATCCATTTTTACACTAATAAATAAAAATTTTACCTCATTTTCTCATCTCAAAATGAAGTAAGAGTCTGCTGTGCCGCCGCATAATCCTCAGGGATTCCTATATCTATAAAATATCCCTCGCATATCAAATATCGGAACAGCCCCTCCCCTACTCTCTTTTCAAGAAAATCGGTTTCAAAACTAAATTTGTGCATATTACAATCCGAAAACAAATTTCTATGAAGCAGATATACACCACTATTGATAAGTCCCGATGACACAAAACTCTTCTCTGCAAATGCCGTAACCCTTTTCTCATCAACCTGAACACTGCCATAACGGTCAAAATCTTTCATTGGTTTAAGCAACATCAGTATTTCGTTATCCGCAAGCGGCTCTTTAGCCATATCACACAAAGAAAAACGAATAATGGAATCACCGTTCGTAACAAGTACTCTGTCCGTTTGTGCAAAGGAAAGCCCGTAAGCAATCGCTCCTCCCGTACCAAGAGGCTCTTTTTCCACCGCATAAACAATTTCCAAGCCCTCATAATTACTGCCATACAAGGATTGGATTAACTCATATTTATAACCTGTGGAAAGGATTATGCGTTTTATGCCCTGTGAAGCAAGATAGCGAATGAGGATTGTAAGAAAAGGCGTACCATTCACAGGTGCTAACGGTTTAGGGACATCTTTTACAACACTGTTAAGTCTTGTACCAAAGCCACCTGCAAGAATTAAGGCTTCCGTTATCATATTTCACCAAATTAAAATTGCCATGTAACCAACCCATGCTTCGTAAATTCAAAGCGTCTTACCGAACCGCCAAAGCATTGCAAGGCTTTGATTACATTATATCTCGTTTCGTCAGGGCAATAAAAGAAAATATAACCTCCACCGCCCGCTCCGGAAATTTTACCTCCCAATGCACCCGCTTCCAATGCAGCCTGATACACATCTTCAAAGAGTTGCGTACTTATTCCCTTAGCCATACGCTTCTTATACTCCCATCCGAGATTCAGTATCTTCCCCATATCGTTCAGGCTGTTCTTTAGCAGAGCCTCTTTCATCATTACAGCCTGTTCTTTCAAGCGTTGCATAGCCTCAATGGACTTATTATTATTATCTTTCACATTTTGCTGCTGCTGCTCTATGATTTTAGCCGAATCGCGTGAAGTGTCGGTGTAGAAAAGCACTATTGAACGCGACAATTCATTCAAAATATTGGAACGTATTCTCAAAGGATTGACTATAACCTTGCCTTCAGCACCAAATTCCATAAAATTAAAGCCACCAAACGTTGCTGCATACTGGTCCTGCTTTCCTCCGGCGAGTTGTAAGTCCTCTCGCTCAATACTATACGCCAGATTAGCAATGTCATACTCGGCAAGAGGCAAACCTAACCACTGTACAAAAGCCCCAAGCACAGCAACAACCAGCGTAGAAGACGTTCCAAGCCCGCTACCCGCAGGAGCATCAACGTAGGTATGCAGTTCAAAAGACAGAGGCGAAAAATTAAAATCCTGAAGCACACGATTATAAATGGCTTTCAGCAAATCAATTTCACCATTTATTGCAAGCGTTTTTTCACTTTTGCATACATATTCTTCTCCCTTGTCTTTGAGGCAGAATTTTATCATTCCGTCATTTTTAGGCACTATATCGGCATAGGCATATAGGCTTATGGTAGCATTCAAAACCGCTCCGCCAAACATATCGGAAAAAGGCGAAACGTCTGTACCTCCTCCTGCGAGTCCAAGTCTTAAAGGTGCTTTACTTCTTATTATCATACGAATTACTGTTACTTTGTTTGAGCAGGCAAAAGTACTATTTCTTTTTGATATGAGCAAATATCCATTTCCTGAAATCAAATTACAGAAAATTAGAATCAAAATTATAGCACGCTGGAATTTGATTATAGAAAATTATAATCAAATTATAGAATTTTGTAATCAAGTTTCAGTTTTACGGAACAATGTTTTATGCAAATCAAACGAAAAGAAGCCAATACACAACCAAAAAACGATAGATTTTTGTCTTGAAAAAT
>JAISTG010000085.1 GCA_031272705.1 Bacteroidales bacterium
GATACGAATTCTCCCGTGCATCCGCCGCCGAAAAGCATAACTGCATCTTTCAAACTTGCGTTATTTGCATCGTAAATATCTTTTGCCGAAATCCGCATCCCTTTTGCCTTCATATCAGCCTCCTTTTTTCCAAGCAGAAGCGGCAGCCACATTCCTTCATCAGCCATCATTGAGGTTGTGAATACTATCATAATTCCTGTAAGTACAATTTTTTTTATCATTTTTTTGTTTATTTTGAGTTAAAACTGGGGTGCAAAGGTACAACTTTTTGCTTAATAAACAACCGTCCGTATAAAATAACAAATTGTTTGCAGATCATTCGTGCCAAACCCTGTCTGGAATAACAATTTGTCAGTCGGTGGGTGCAAAAAACATTTAAATAACAGGAAATGTTGCATTAGAAAAAATTTACTTACTTTTGCCACATCAAAAAAAACACAATGTATGGATATATTAAAAGTTTGCAGCGTAACCAAAGCATATAATAATCACGTGGCTTTGGATAATGTTTTGCTAAATGTAAAAAAGGGTGAAATCTTTGGACTTCTCGGTCCAAACGGAGCGGGTAAAACCACTCTGATACGTATGATTAACCAAATTACTGCTCCCGATAGCGGCGAGATATTACTGAATAACCATCGTCTTAACAAAACTGATACCGATATTATCGGATACCTACCTGAGGAAAGAGGTTTATACCGCAAGATGAAGGCGGGAGAACAGGCTATATATCTGGCTGAATTGAAGGGATTATCGCCTCGTGTTGCCGAAAAGAGATTACGGCAATGGTTTGAGAAATTTGACATCGCTAACTGGTGGGATAGAAAGGTTGAAGAATTATCCAAAGGTATGCAACAGAAGATACAGTTCATAACAACGGTGCTTCACGAACCGCAACTGCTCATTTTTGATGAACCATTCAGCGGATTTGACCCAATAAATGTAGAACTCCTAAAAACAGAAATACTTAACCTTAAAGCAAAAGGGGCTACCATAATTTTTTCTACTCATAATATGGCATCGGTTGAAGAAATTTGCGATACCATTGCTCTTATAAACAAATCAAAGAAAGTGCTTGACGGAGCAGTAAAAGAAATCAAACAAAGATTCAAAAATAACGAATATGAAATAGTTGTTCCTGTCGGCAATAACATTGAATCACTGATGGTAGATGGCTGTGAAGTGATAAGCAAAGAAGATAACGGAGAGATGGAAACGGCTGTCCTAACCATAGAACGGGGCAGAAATGCGGCGTTGTTAAGCAACATCCTGCTGAAAACGGACATCATTTCGTACAAAGAAGTTTTGCCTTCAATGAATGATATATTTATTAAAACAATAAGGGATTATGAATAAAATAAAGATTATAATCAGACGGGAATATCTTTCCCGCATTAAAAAGAAATCGTTTTTAGTTATGACCATTCTTGGTCCTGTCTTAATTTCTGCTCTTTGGCTTATTCCGTTTCTTCTTTCGCAAACAACCGATTCCAAATCTAATTTTATAATTGTAGATGAGACTGCCGAACATCAGCCGAATGCCGAACCGTTGTTTAAGGATAAGTTGAAGAACAGTGCGGAGGTTAATTTAACTTATTCGGATGATTTGGAAAAGGCTCAAACTATGCTTCGGGAAGGACTTTGTGATGCGGTATTGGAAATAGTTGGTGCGAACGCAATGCCTCCTGTTAAATCTTTTTGGTTTTTTGGCAAAAGCGAACCAAGCCTTACCGCCCGTCAAAGCATAGAAAATCAACTCACAGCCTTGTATAAGGATTATTACTTAAAGTCTAACTGCGGTGTATCGGAAAAGGACATTGCCTTTATTAACAATCCCAAAATTGATTTCTACTCCAAGAACATCATAACGGGAGAAGAATCGTATCCGGAAATCAAAATGGGACTTGGAATGGTGGCAGGACTATTCATTTACTTCTTTATACTCTTTTTTGGCTCGCAAATCATGCGCAGCGTGTCGGAAGAGAAAATGAGCAGAGTTGTAGAGGTTTTGGTATCTTCTGTGAAACCTGTTCAGTTATTGCTTGGCAAGTTAATAGGAGTTGCATTGGTCGGCTTGACTCAGTTTTTGCTTTGGACAGTTCTCACCTTTGCTGTCATAACTACTATCCAGAGTACATCATCAGAGCAGTTTGCCAAACCGCAAACTAATAATGTGGTGGTAAATGAACGGATTGTCAGTGCGGAAACTTATCAGCAGGCAGCCGATGCTCAACCTGCTACGGAGATTATTCAGGGGCTGTTTTCTATTAACTATGGTGTGATAATCGGAATGTTCCTTTTTTACTTTATTACGGGATATTTCCTTTACGCTTCCCTCTTTGGTGCAGTAGGGTCTTTGATTGATGTGGATACGGATGCACAACAGTTTTCTCTTCCCGTAACCATACCGCTAATTATCGGGATTGTATGTCTGTCAATGGTGATAAACAATCCGTCAGGTCCTGTTGCGTTCTGGTTAAGTATCATTCCTCTAACGTCTCCTGTAATAATGATGGTGCGGATTCCTTTTGGCGTGCCATGGTGGGAGATTGCACTGTCGGCAGGCTTGATGCTCATTACAATATGGGGCAGTATTCTTTTGACGGCTAAAATTTACAGAACGGCGATATTGCTTTACGGCAAAAAGATAACTTATAAGGAAATCTGGAAATGGTTAAAATACAAAAACTAACCTTAATCCTTTTTTTTCTTTCTTTCAATGGTCATACTCAAACTGTCTTTACCATAGACAATGTGCAACCTGCGTCAAAGCAAAGGCTTGAAGTGATTGACCATACTTATTTCAGGCTTGGTTATAGCCCAAAACACAAAAATTCAGCGTGGGTTGCGTATATTTTAACGAAGGAAATGGCAAACACAAAGAAGGCAGAACGAGCCAAAACTTTCAAAAAAGACAAGTCGGTCAGTAATTCAGCCCTTTCAAACGATTACAAGGGAAGCGGTTACGACAGAGGGCATCTTTGTCCTGCGGGAGACATGGCTTGGAACGAAGAGGCAATGAACACAACCTTTCTTATGAGTAACATTTCTCCTCAAATGCCTGAACTGAACCGAAAGAAATGGAAAAAACTTGAAGAGAAGGTTCGTTTATGGGCAATAGAGAATGATAGCCTTTTAGTCATTACAGGTGCTGTTCTTGACTCTTGCGGTATGGGAACGATAGGAAAGGGAAAGGTTTTTGTGCCTTGCCGCTTTTACAAAATAGTAATAGACATATCTTACCCCACATATAAGGCGGTAGCCTTCATTATGGATAATGCCAATCTTAATAAGGACATTTTTACTTACGCTGTCCGCATAGCCGATGTTGAAGCCGTTACACAACTTGACTTCTTCCCGTCATTGTCTTCCAATTCCCTCATTCGCAAACTTGAAAAGGAAAAGATTATTGACTGGAAAGATAAAGAATAAAGAAAAATATCGTTTGTTGTTTATTTTTTAATAATTTTGCAAACCGAATGAAGAGGCTGTTTTTAACGAATTTGGCGTTTTTATTACTTCTCAATGTGCTAATAAAAGCCTTTTGGATACTTGGTATTGACAGAGGAGTACAGAATGCTGTAGCGAGTGAGGATTACGGATTGTACTTTGCTTTGCTCAATTTCACCTATATATTTAATGTTTTTTTGGATCTGGGTTTGACAAACTGGAATAACAGGCAGATAGCACAGCATTCGCAACTGCTGCCAAAGTATTTTGCTCGCCTGATACCAATGAAAATTGTTATGTCTCTTGCTTTTACGGTTATTATATTCACGGTTGCAATCATTGCAGGCAAGACTTCACATAAGGAAATGCTGCTTTTGTTCTGGCTTTGTGTGAGTCAGATACTTGTTTCCTTGATTTTGTATCTGCGTTCCAACGTAAGCGGACTGTTGATGTTCAAAACAGACAGCGTTTTAAGTGTTTTGGATAGGTTTTTGATGGTTGTGATATGCGGGGTTTTACTTTGGACGTCGGTTTTACAGGGCAAGGCATTTCGCATAGAGTATTTTGTTTATTCACAGGTTGTTTCTTATGCTGTTACTGCCCTGATTGCGGCTGCTATTTGCCTGTATAAAACAGGTTTTATCAAATTAAGATGGAATTATGTCTTTATGTTGAAGGTGCTGAAAGACTGTTATCCTTATGCCTTACTTACTTTGCTGATGAGTTGTTACAACAAAATAGACTCCGTAATGCTGTTAAATATGCTCAAAACGGGCGATGTGGCTTCGGCAATCTACGCTGCGGGGTTCAGATTGGTGGATTCGGCGAATATGATAGCCTATCTGTTTTCCATAATACTGTTACCGCTTTTTGCAAATATGATTAAGAGTAAGATAAGTGTGCAAGAGGTAGTTAAGGTGGCGTTTCATATACTCATAACGATTTCTGTGGCTTTTGCAACGCTGAGTCAGTTTTACACAACGGAAATTATAAACCTTATGTACAACAAACATATTACGGAAAGTATGGAAGTGTTTCGTGTATTGAGTTTCTGCTTCATTCCCATCTCAATGACGTACATATTTGGTACGCTTTTGACGGCTAACGGCAGCCTTCGCAAACTCAACATTGTCGCTTTCTGCGGTATGATTAGCAATATAGGCTTTGACCTCTTGCTTATACCTCATTATGAGGCGCTTGGGGCGGCGTATTCCAGCCTTATAACGCAGTCTTTTACGGCTTTGTTACAGGTAATTATTGCTTTGAAAATTTTTAATATCAAATTAAATTTTACTTACATTATAAAAATTTTTGTATTCATTCTTTCGCTTGTTGCGAGTACCTTTTTGATACGACAGATTGCCTTTTCATGGTTATGGCTCATAGTTTTAACGGCATTGAGTTATGTTTTGCTGGCGTTGGTCTTTCGTATATTTTCGTTAAGAGGAGTTTTGTCGCTTGTTAAAAGTGTTAAGAGTTGCTGATACTTCATTCCATATTCCGTAACCTTTATTTTTGTGTAATCAATCTTGCTTCCAAGGAGTTATAATTAAAATTCATTCATTTATAATCAAAGAATAATCCCCCGTAATCAAGTTAGGTTCGTCTATAATCAAATTTTAGACAAATATAATTTGATTATAGCGTATTGTAATTTGATTTGAATTTTCTGTAATCAAGTTTCAGAAAATTCAAAGGAAGTATTGATATGTTAATTTTTTTATCTACTTTTGCACTTTGATAAAATAGAAAAATTTTATTTGATTTATAAAATCTATATGAAGATAAAAGAGATAGCGAAATTATTGGATGCAACCTTCATAACGGGCGAACAACTTGCGGAAAGTGAGATAGACTTTGCTTTTGCTTCGGATTTGATGAGTGATGTGCTTACTTTGAAACAGGCAGATAGGATTTTACTCATCACAGGTCTTTGCAACATTCAAACCATTCGCACTGCCGAAATGGCAAACGTAGAAGTTGTGCTGTTTGTTCGTAATAAGAACGTTACAAATGAAATGATTGAAATTGCCGAAGAAGAAAACATGGTGCTGTTGCAGTGTAAATACTCTATGTTTCGTGCAGTTGGAATGCTTTATGTGCAAGGCTTGCAGCCCGTTTATTGATAAAACCCTACCGATATGCACTTTGAATACACCATAATAGAGAATGATTTTGCCAATGCAGGCACGGCGTCAAGCGCTATAAAGAAGACATTGAAGCAATTAAACATTGATTCAGCCAAAATAAAGCGCGTGGTAGTTGCTGTTTATGAAGCGGAAGTTAATGCCATTGCTCACGCTTACGGAGGAACAATTTACGTTGATATTGACGGAGAGCAAATCGTTGTAAGGATAGCCGACAAAGGTCCTGGCATACCTGATGTTGCTCTTGCTATGCAGGAGGGTTATTCTACTGCATCTCCGAAGGTTAGAGAAATGGGATTCGGTGCCGGAATGGGCTTGCCAAACATCAAAAACAATGTTGATAAATTGGATATAAAGACCGAAATCAACGTTGGCACGGAAATAACAATGGCAGTTAAATTTTAATCGGTTAATATGTGTGAATACGGCAATAAAACAGGTAAAAACAGTTCCTCTTCAAAGGTTTTCTTTTATCATGCTTTGAATATAGACAGTCAGCGTTGCATAGGCTGTTCGCATTGTGTGAAAAACTGTCCCACGGAAGCCATACGAGTTCGTGGAGGAAAGGCTACCATTTACGGAAATCGCTGTATAGACTGCGGAGAGTGCTATAAGGTGTGTCCTTCAGGGGCTATCTACGTAGCACAAGACGATTTTGATAATATATATAACTATAAGCATCGTGTAGTTCTTGTACCTTCCGTTTTCCTTGGGCAGTTTCAGGAAGACATAAAGGCATCTCAGGTTTATTCAATACTAATTGATGTTGGTTTTACTCATATTGTAGAGGTTGAAACGGCTGTTCCCATTCATTGTTTGGCTCGTAACGCTTACGCAAATAAGCATCGCAACAACCGACCTCTCATTTCAACATTCTGTCCTGCTATTGTAAGACTGATACAAGTTAAATTTCCTGCGTTGGTTAATAATCTTATTACAACCAAAGCCCCTGTTGATTTTGCCGCTGCTTACATACGCAAAAAACTTTTAGAACAAGATAATGCTACAACGCCTGAAGACATTGGTCTTTTTTACATTACGCCCTGTGCAGCAAAGATTGCAGCCGTTAAATCTCCTGTTGGAGAAAAAAAATCTTCGGTTGATGGCGTTATAAATATGGATTTTATGTATAATAAGGTGTATAAGGAAATCAAACAGCGAGGAAAAAGTTTTGAAGCCAAGATGTCCGCTAATGATGTAACCTCTGACGGCATTATGTATTCACTTACCAACGGCGAAAAAAGAACTGCATTATGTAAAAAATCTTATGCCATTGACGAAATAAAAAATGTAACCGAGTTTTTGGAAAAAGTGGAAGACGAAGAGGTAATAGGAGTTGATTTTTTGGAGTTAAGGGCTTGTGATCAGGGGTGTCCGGGTGGCATATTGACTTGTGGTAATCGCTTTTTGATAAAAGAACGCATTACACAAAGAGCAAGACAACTTGCCAATCGCGAACGTAATGGGGAAATAGACCGAAATAAGGATATAAATAATGAAAAGGAGTATCTGTTAGATAATATGGAAGTAGGTAAAATACTTCCCCGTTCAATGATGGTGCTTGATGAAAACATAAATGTTGCATTGGAAAAACTTAATACGATAAGAGAAATAATGGCTCGTTTGCCTCAAACGGATTGTTGCGTTTGTGGAGCGCCGTCTTGTCACGCTTTAGCCGAAGATGTGGCTTGTGGAAATGCCCAACTGACAGATTGCGTATTCATTCAGCGTAATTTGGAAGAACGAGGCAGCATGAAACCTGAAGAATCTATGAATGTAATGAAAAAGATTTGGGGTTCAGGGAAGTTTTTATTGCTTTGGCTTGTTATGCTTCTGCTTTCCGTAAATCTTTTTGCCCAAAATGTAACTATAAAAGGCAAAGGTATAGGTATAGGTGGAAAATCCGTACGTCTGTATGTAACTGCCGACCCCGTATCTAATCTTGAAGTGGAAGCAGGACTCTGCAATGTTGCCATAGAAGATTCTTTGTTTTCATTCAAACTGACTCTTTCGTGCATAACTCCTTTGAATATAAAAATAGATAACTATCAGTACTCTTTTCTTGCTCAACCCGGGAAAATATATGACCTTTACATACATCCGTTTAATTATAATATCGCTGACAGTTTAAACTTTTATTTTAATAAATTCATACTTCCGATAGAAATTTTGAGTGATAGCACGGAATTAAACAAACAAATAGCAATCTTTGATGAAGCATTTGAGAATTTTGTAGCAAGTCATACCACTCGTCTTATGAATAAAAGCAGCAGGGGATTAAGAGATTCGCTATCCGTATTTACTTCTCGCTTTGTGCAGGATAGCAATGACACTTCTTATTTTGCTACTTATGTACGATATGAAACTGCTCAACTGCTTTATTCTCTCGGTCTGCGGAACAGAGATAAAATGAAGGCTCAACTCTTTGCCGATAAGCCTATTTTATATGACAATATCGGCTATATGGATTGCTTTAACCTTGTATTTGAAAATTATATTGCACTGGGTAACAAGCGTATGCCGCCGACAACCGTTGAACGCTGGTTAGCCAACGGGCAATATGAACCGATGATTGATTCTTTGGGTTTAGACTCTGTTTTGAAGAATGAGGTATTTAGAGAATTGGTATTTCTAAAAGGTATGAAGGACGCATTTTTTACAAGAGGTATCAACTGGAACGATGTTATTAAAATGATAGATATTTTTTCTACCAAGACCAAATTTGAAAAACACAAAGACATAGCAAAGAATCTGAAAATAAGTCTGCAAAAGGTAAGTTTCGGATTAGAAATAGAGGATTTTGCTTTAAGTAATGCCGATGGTGAAAAGACAACAATACGTTCATTTTTCAAGGATAAACCAACCATTCTTTGCTTCATGAAAGTTAAAGACGTTATTTGTCGCCGCGAACTCGAAACCATACATTTACTTTATAACAAATTGAAAGACAGTGTTAATATCGTAGTAATCTGTTTTGACCCTTCGCTTGACGCTTTGTACAATTTTGTGAAGAATAATAAAGTTGGCAGCCGCTATACTTTTCCTTTTATGCACTTTAACTTTAATTGGAATATGTTTGATTTATTTAACATTAGGGATTTTCCTATGTTTGTTCTCGTGGATGCAAGCGGCAGGATTATAGAAAGTTCATTGCCTAATCCTTCTGATATGGAAGGTTCCGTTGATGAGACAAATGATAAGTATCATAGCAAGTGGCAACGGTTTGTAAAAACCAACAAAAAGTAGCAAAATCTATGAGCGGAAAAACTTTTCCCCTCCAAAACTAAAAAAATTGCAATTAAAACCCTTCTTGTACCTTTGCCGTCATCATATAAGTATTAACAACATATAATTATGCTTACAGCACAAGAGTGGAAACTATTTGTAACGTTACGGATGGATTTCGTCATGTTACGGAAGGTCGTTTGTATAATACTTTTTCATTTTCTACATATTTCTTATACTTTCATCAAGTCTATGAATGGGTTTTGGTAGTGTTCTCCTTTGGCAAATATAAGATTGAATTTTGTCATTATTGTAAATTTTGATATATTTGTTTAAGATGATTTATTGCTAAGTCAATATATCTGTCTTTAGAAAATAAACCCCGTTTCCTGTTATTCCAACGGTTTAATTCTTCTTTTATTATTTCTCTATCTAATGTCTGTTTTTCTGCAATAATAAAATCTATTGAAGATAATAATTCTAATTCAAAATCGGAATAAGCCCCATCGAAAAATGTCATTGTTCTATCTGCAATACCTTTCAATTCATCATTGTTTTCTACATATTTTTTAACATCTTCATATCCATCTGCAACTATTGTCAATGTTTCAAATGGTTTTTTATTCATATCAGTATATCCCATAATATAACTTCCGTTTAGATGATTTAGAACAAAACGAACTTTCCCCGAATAAGGTCCATAAATGTTTGGAATAAATTTTAACTTAAAAAATTTTTCTGCTCCAAACTTCTGCAAAAAGTAACAAATCTTTTCACTCGAAAATTCTGACACAAATGCTCCATTTCTAATTAAATCATAAAGAATATACAATAATAATGCTCTTGCTTCAGTTAGTTTTGCCCTTTCTTTTTTTAATTCTTCTTTTATCTGTAAAGTTGGCTCATAAACATAAATTTTCACATCAAGATTAGATAATTTATTTTCTATAATAATTTTTACTTTTTCCCATTCCAAACCTCCATTGCCTGCTCCAAGAGGAGGTATTGCAACACTCTTTATGTGCATTGTTTTTATTACTTGAATAAAATCATCTAATCCATGTTCAATAAATGAATATTCGGAAGATTTTCTCCAATCTTTTTTCGTAGGAAAGTTAATAATAATTTTTTCAGAAGTTGTTATATTACAATCACAAGTAACAAACATCTTACCAATTACTATTTCTTTTCTTTTACAAGCATCTACATAAGCCTTAAAATTACGTGGAAAATTTTTCTTAAACTGCAACGCAATACCTTTGCCCATAATGCCCATTGTATTTACAGTATTAACAAGAGCCTTTGCATCGCTTTCCAATATGTTTCCTTTCAAATATTCTATCATAATCAATAATATGCTTCTGGATTAACATCTATTTTTGAACTATCTATTTTCATATTTTCTAATCTTGACTTTGTATTTTCATTATAACAAATATAATGCAGTATATATTGTGTGGGAATATCATCTTTAACAAGAAATTCGGCTGCTTTTTTGCGTTTTAAATCTCTATTGTCTACACCTCCCCAATTATTTTCTTTAATAGATTTCCAATCTACTATAGTTATCAAATCGTTAATTTTAGAACAATCATACAATGATGACAAAAAACCTACGGGATGTCCATCCGAAAAATAATATTCTACGGTTTTGTCGTTTATGATTTGTTTAACTCCACATACAAGATAAATTATTTCTTCGGATTTTGTGGCTTTAGGAACAAAGTTACCTCCATTTTTAATAACATATAACATTGGCATTTTATACCAAAAATAAAATGGAATGAAATCCCCAAGAGTTATTTTTTTATTGTTTTCATTTTTTCCTAATCCATTATCAATCTGAATTTGTTTATCTTTTCTGTAGTCAATTAAACTAATGTCTCCAATATTTTTATAGTTAGGATTTGCATTGATAGAATATCTATTGGTTATACCATATTGAAGAATATGAGGTATATTCTCAATATGTGTCATTCTAAAAATTTTTAAATCTGATAAATCCATTGCTATAAATCTATGTTTTTAATTCTGCAAAATTAAAAAAAATAATTTTAATGATGGATAAAATTTTATTTATGTTATTTATTATCCTTTCATCAAATCAATGAATGGGTTTTGGTAGTGTTCTCCTTTGGCAAACACGCCGTCCAATCCCTTGCCGCCGTTGCGAGGTCGCTTTATATCGGCAAAAATGCCCTTCTCCAACGCACTGAAAAGACCTTCGCCCTGCATCTTTTCCAACAAGACAATCGCATCGTCCAAAACCTTCTTTGCTCTTTGCTGAATTATACCGTCTTTCTTAAACTCAACCTCTTCGCCAATGTCTTTGAGGTTGTTGAAAATGTATTTGGCGTTCTCAATAGACAAATA
>JAISTG010000014.1 GCA_031272705.1 Bacteroidales bacterium
CAATTAGTAGTAGTGTCCAAATTAAAATAATAATCCGTAAGATGACTCCATTGATTGTCATACTTTACCAATGGAGCCATCTTTTCACAACAATAACAGTAATTCTTCCCAGTAGGTACTTTTATAACACTTGTTGTCATTGCCCACACTGCCATACATTCTGAACCATACAATGGATCTTCCGGCACATCAATTACAATATAAAAGGTATCTTTAATATATATATTTGTAGAACTATCAAATAAAAGTTCTATGGAACCTGTATTTCCACTCAAATAGAAAGTGTCATATCTCAAAGATACAATATATTACCTATTGGTTTTTGAAGGTACATACTAAGTTGACATGGATTGGGATTATAAAATAGAATTATAGAAGCAGCAAGTCCTTTGATAGACACATAAGTATCTGTATAATATGGTTGTGCAACTTGGCTCACAATACCATTATAAAATAACGGTGATAAAGGTGTTAATTGAAAAGTAATATTATTATTACAAGCTGAATCATAACTGAGTGGTTGTATTAGCGGTAAATTTCCACTCGTCATACAAGGTGGTAAAAGAAAATAATTTGAATAATTATAAGTTTCAAACTGTCCTTTTGCTATTAGCGAACATAACGCTACAACTACTGTTAAAAATATCTTTTTCATTTTACTATTATTATTTTATTGACATATAATTTCTATTGGGAAATCGTAAAGATGTATATAACTATTTTGCCAGTTTATTGATGTTATTGGTATTGATATAATTACTATTAGATAAAGAAGCATGTGATGTTGATGTTAATTGTTCTGTATCTGGTGTATTGCAATTATAATGTCCGTGAACATTTCTATTTCCAAACCAAATAATAGGAATACCTATTGGCTCTTCATTTGTTCCTATTGCTGCAAACTTAAAAGGTTGATATTCCGTAATTCCACTATAATAAAGTTTATGTCCGTTTGCATCAACACCAAAATATAAATCTACCGCTGGTGATGGTTGCGAAACATCATATTCTATTACGGCATCAAAAGGAGTATTATAGATACTGGAAGTTGTTGATGCCAATATCAATACTTTATGGTCTGCTGAATGAAAAGACATATCTCTTAATCTATATCTATGTTATTATATCCATCAAAGTATTGTCGCTGTGTTATTGAAATACTTTGCATATCTGCAACTATATTCAAAGTTCCAGTTTGAGAAGTATTAACATCTGTAAATGTTCCACTTACTGCCAACAACTCGTCTTCTGTATTCTTTGCATGAAGTTTATTAAGAGCAAACACGAAATAACCTTCCATTATTATAAATGGAGGTGGAACATAAAAATTATCTTTATCATAGATTGTCAATATAATAGCAGTGCCAGATTGATTACTTTTTCTACCAACAGTTACAATTTCTTTTGTATTTAACTCTATATCATCAAGAGTTTCTGGTATTGCTGTATTATCATAAAATATATCACATTGCCAGCCTATTGCTTCATCACTATGAAGCAAATAAGAGAAATTTGAATTGTATTTTGTCCCTATTGCCGCTATTTGTCTTGCAGAATCTCCCGACCTGTAAAAGGCTTCTAATTTATCTATTGAACCAAAATCTGGAATGACATCATATTCAAAAGTATTTGAAAACAAATCCGAAACCTTTGCTCTGGCAATGAAACCTAAATGCTGAGCAAATTGACCACAAAAGAAAATAGTATCTTTCAGTAACACCATATCTTTTACTTCAAAATCTGGATTTAATTCTGCTGCCCTTACATTACTGCTACCAACACGAATGTAATAAAATATATAAGGTTCATTTTGCAAATTGGTTTTTGAAAATGCAATCATATTATCGTCATCCATTGTAATTATTTTTTGAGTATATGAATAAGATTGAAAATCTTGTTGTATTTCATACACTTCACTTTGAATGGCTTGTTGTGCTATCATATTACTTGTGCAAAAAAGTAATAAACACAAAAAATATAAACATATTTTATTCATAATTCATTATTTATTATTCTAATTTCGGCTGCAAAGATAAAAATTTCATTTTGATTTTGCAACATTTTACAACAAAAAAATGCAATAAAATTTTACTGTATCATTATAACACATTTATTACAAAACGTTTAAGTAACTCAAATAACTAACATAGTTTCGTTTTTCACGATAAAAATCTATCGTTTATTTTGTTGTGGATAAGTCTCTATTCGTTTGATTTGCAGAGAACATTGTTCCGTAAAACTGAAACTTGATTACAGCGTTCTATAATCAAATTATAGAGTTCTGTAATTTGATTTCAGGAAAACCAATGGCTGTTTTGAAAAATTTTAAAGTCGTTTAATAAAATTATTATATTACTTGGAAATTACGAAATGATTAAAGGTTAGCCTTATGGTAATCAAGAATTTTCTGATATAAATGAAGCCGATCTTTTCCTCCTACATTATGCTCGTGATCGGGGTAAATAAAGTAATCAACCTGCTTTCCGGCTTTGATACAAGCCTTTATGAATTCAAGGGAATGCTGCATTACAACCGTATTGTCCTGCGCCCCATGAATAACAAGCAGTTTGCCTGTCAGTTTATCAACATAATTCAATAACGAAGCAGCCTTGTAGCCTTCCGAATTATCCTCCGGCGTTCCCATATAACGTTCTCCGTACATTACTTCATACCATTTCCAGTCTATAACGGGACCTCCAGCCGTTGCAGTCTTAAATACGCCCGGGTTTTTCAACATCAAACTTATGGTCATAAAGCCTCCGTAACTCCAACCGTCAATTCCAATCCGTGAAGCGTCAATGTAAGGCAGTGATTTCAAGTAATTAACGCCCAACATCTGGTCTTCAACTTCCACAGAGCCGCAGTTGTGCCACAAAGCACTCTCAAACTCGTATCCTCTATTGGCTGAGCCGCGTGAATCCAATGTCCATACTATGTATCCTTGCTGTGCCAGCATCAAAAAGAAGAGGTTGCCGCCGCAAAGCCAGTCATTGGTTACTAATTGTGCGTGAGGACCGCCATAAACATAAACTATAACGGGATATTTCCTGTTCGGGTCAAAATCATGCGGCTTTATCATCCGATAATACAAGTCTGTGCCGTCAGCAGTCTTTAATGTACCGAGTTCTATCTTCGGCATGGTAATGGCAGACAAAGGATTATCGCTCGTGTTAAGCGTTTGTAATATCTTACTCTTTGAATCGGTAAGAACGGTTTTTGATGGCGTTGTGCTATTAGAATAATTGTCAATGAATAAATTACCCTTTGCATTTATCACAACATAATGAGAACCTGCTTCTTTGGAGTATCGGGTTATCTTTCCTGTCTTTAAGTTTGCGCCATAAAGATTTTGTTCCAGCGGACTGTCCTTTGTGGCGTAGAAAAAGACCTCATCGCCTTTGGAATTAAAACCACAGATTTCTTTTACAATCCATTGACCCGATGTAAGTTGTTTTACAAATGTGCCATCAGTCTTATACAGATACAAATGTTGAAATCCGTCCCGTTCGCTGAAGAAAAGAAACTGCGAAGCGTCTTTAGGCAAAAATACAACAGGCTTTTCAGGTTCTACATATTTGTTTGACGTTTCTTCAAGTACAATTCGCTGTAATTCTCCCGTATTTGCGTTGTATGCTTCAAGCCATAAATGATTTTGTTTGCGATTTAATTTCTGTATAAAGATACTTTGTCCATCGGGACTAAAGGTTATGTTTGTCAAATACATCTCTCGTTCCTCTACGGTTTCGTTTCTACGCGTTTTAAGCGTAACTGACTTTTGCGAAACGACATCATAAACCATCACAAGTACTTCGTGGCTTTTCATTCCAGCCATTGGATAGCGTACAGGCACTTCTTCAGCCTCTCTTGTCGCAGTATTGACCAGCGGATACTGCTTTACCATTGACTCATCCATACGATAGTAAGCCAGTTTCTTGCCATCGGGAGAGAAAAATAAACCTTTGTCAATGCCAAATTCGTTTCTGTGAACGGCAACTCCATAAGTAATTCCGTCTTTTTTTGTTCCGTCAAAGGTAATCTGCGTACTGTATGAAGGAGTTGCTATCCAGATGTTATCTTCGTAGATATAAGCAATGTTTCCCTTCATTTCCTCAATCGCCGATGTGCCTTCGCTTTGCGGCAATTTTGTTACAATGCTGTTCTCCTTTGTTTGCAGATTATATTTGTAGAGAGCATCGCCTTCAAAGTAAGAAAACTCATTTTCATTCAAGAATTTAATATTCCAAAACGAAAAGTCGGCAGCCACATCCTTTGCGTTAAGTACCTCTTGCGGTTCTTTGTTTTTTTCACCCGTCCAAAGCGTTTGTCCATCCTTTGTAAAGCAATACTTATCGCTTTGTCCCATAAATTGAAGTCCGTAAATGTTGGTTGGATAGAAGGCTCTGCTGCGCAAATCCTTCATTTCGAGAATATGATTTTGCGAAAAGGCAACGCTAAACAGGATTAAAAAACCTGTAAATAAGGATATTGTACGTTTCATATACTGTTATATTTTATGATTTCTGGTTTGCAAAGGTACAAATAATTTAGATAGATTGAAGTAAAATGCAAAAAAAATTACCAGACATTCATTATATATTACCAAATGACCACAGTTTATAATTTCAGCCTTACTTTTGTATTACATGATTGTTCTTAAATAATTTTGTAACCTCATTATTATTGCGTTCAAGTACTTTATAAACAGTCATTCCCTTTTCATAAATCAGCAAATTCTTTGGATACATAATGCTATTCTTTGGATAATCCCAGCCTTCAAAAGTTATCTGCACTTTTTTATCAGGATTTTCTGCCTTAAAAAACAATGTTTCCAATGTCCAATCACCAACTATCACAGGACTTTTATCTGCTCCAATAAGTGAAGCCCAGTCTATATTTGCTCCATTCTCATCTACATTTTCCGCAAAAAGACTTCCCTGCAGATAACCTTCTCCAAAATTATCCCATTTATTGGAAAACCATACCGAAGCAACGTATTCTTTTTCCGGATCAAGGATTCCTGCGGCTATTTCTCCAATTTTATGAAATCCGTCTTTGTTGAAACTCGCAATGCTGTCAAAGAAGAAAAACTTTGAAGTACTGTCACTGCACAAAAAACCGTCTCTTTCAACAAGATTATCAAGGCTGTTGAAAATTGCAATCTCCTTTTCGGCGGTGTTTTCAAACAAAATATTTCGTTCAATCTCGTAAAGAGAAAATTCGTTAGAGGTAAAAATTAATTTTGCTTTATTCAAAAATTCCTGTTCTCCTTCGTTTAAATCCTCTCCTGTGTAAGTAATAAGAAAAGGACGCTGGTCTTTGATGTCGTTTGCCAGAAGTTTGGAATAAAAACTTGGGGCAGTCAGTTGCATTCCGTTGCGATTTTCCCAAAGACTCACCCTTGCTCCCCAGTGTGAAAGCATAGGTAATCGTGTCCAATAAGAGATTGTCATTGATGTTAAGGCACTTTGTTCTGTTGCTTGCTTGTCATACGTTTCGCCTGCCCAGTGATAAAAAGGTAAAGGAAGGATTGCCTGATATTTATCAGGTTCTATAACCTGTAAAGCCTGTCTATAAATATCGGGTAATGACTTTTCGTTAAAATAATTTAAGGCATAAGAAAAATTTTTCTTAATAATTATATTTTGCCCCAACCCTTCTAAAAAATAAGAGACAGGTAAAAATATCAACAACACGAACATTAAACAGCGAGTGATGACCGATTTAGTTTGATTTTGCCATAAATTACGAAATGCATACCAAATCCATGCGACACAAAATGTTGTTGCAACATAATAAAACACCCATGCAAAACGCCCTATTGAACGAAAATATTTCAGAGATAGCGGAACATAATCAAATAAACAGGCTAATCCCCATTTGAAATGATACTCCATTGAAAGAATAAGCACGATAACCGAAGCCCAAAAAGAAGAATGTAACTCAGAATTGGTTTTCCAAAACTTTGACATAAACTTTCGGCGAATGCAGAGCCTGATTATGCAATATATGAGAATTAAATCGGAAAATATTCCAATGTAAGCGTTCCCTTCCCAGCCTGTATAAGCGGGGAAATACTTTAGAAGAACAACACTTAGCGGACGAGTTGTCGGCAAAAAAACCGAATTGAATGTGGCGGAAGCCTGAAATAAAGGTGCGGGATTAAGCAATCGTCCCGTATGATGGTCGGTTAAAACTGTAAAAAAGTAGAACGTAATTACAGGAAGTAAAATCTGTATTAAGAAATAACCAATATGATTTAGCCACAAACCTTTGTATCGTTTGGCATTGAGCATAAAATCAAATACAAAGAAAAACAGAATAAAGCAAACACACATCATACCCAAATAAGCATGCAGCATAAAAAATACAAAATTGCATAAGGCAAGCCAAAATGAATATGAGAGTTTTTTATTTTTTGATTTTGAAAATTTTATCAACAGATACCATGCAAGCGGAATTACAAAAGAATAAGCCAAAGCCCAATGTCCCGAAAGTCTGAATACTTGTGGCGAAAGCAAGGCTATGGCAAAACCACAAAGAGCAGCATAATAACTGTTCACATTCAGCATTTCCAAAATACGAAAGAGCAAAACGGCACAGAAAACCAGTGAAAAAATCATTAAAAAGTTTGTAATACCCACTGCGTATCCTTCTATTGAAGGGAAATACTGCGACAAAAATTTTCCGACCATTGACAATGCAGGCTGACAATCAAGAAACAGAAAATTTTCTCCATAAGGATAGTTCAGCGATTCGGCTTGTGTGTATGATGATTCTTTAATTTGATTTGCAAGAACATAATAATTTTTCAGTCCGTCTCCATATTTGCTAAGTAAATAAGTGTTTGGCGAAAGTGCAATTTTGTTATAAAACGTGAAAATGAATACTAATGACAACAAAATAACTATTGTCAGCGGTAAAAATCGGTTTATTTTTCTTTGTGTTTGTTGATTTTCCATAATCAAATAATATATTATCCGTCTGCAAAAATACAAAAAATCTTTTAATTCAATAAAATCCCGACAACATTACTTTGATTTGTAATTCCGAGCGTAGTTTTATAGACTGATAACTTTGTAATGAAGTTATTAACCCACGCCTTAAACTCTAATTCCCTTGTAGGGATCCAATCTGCATTATGTCCCATAACTTATTGAATTTTATTATTTATTATTAAATTCTTATT
>JAISTG010000060.1 GCA_031272705.1 Bacteroidales bacterium
AAGGTTCTGTAATAAATTAGTGTGTTGCACGGAAAGTTATAATAGTTTATGTAGTCTGTGAAAGAATTTGTTGTTGTATCGTAAAGGTAGTTTATTACACTTACTAAAGGGTTTTCAAGCGTCAAGCCTCCAGTTGTGTCGGTTGAATAAATAAATCCAACTTCGGAAGGTAAGGTTAAGCAATTTGAAGTATCTATATTTGTTACAAAAGTAAATGTTCCATTAGTTATGTCATCGGTTATTGTCGTTGTTGCTCGGCTAAAGATTGGTGTTGTGTCAAGAATGGAAAATATATATAGAAATGGATAACAAGTATCTCCATTATCCAAAATATGGACTTGTATAACAGCATTATTTCCTGCTGTAGATTGAAAAAGAGGTTGCCAATTTGGATTTTGCACCGTTGTAACATAAGGCGACATTTGTTCACAACATAAAGGAGTTCTCGCTTTTTCACCAGGAAAGGGGAGGAAAAAACTTATCTTAACTTGACTAATGGCATTATTATACCCCAACTCACTCTGCCCTTGCCTTGTATCATGCATTTTTAGTACAACCCCAAAAGTATCTTTAACAAGAATAGGGTTGTCCAATAACTTTTCATACGGAGGAAACATCATTCCGGGTAAGGCTGGTATTACAGTATCAACAGGTATGTTTGCAATAACATTTCCGAGTGGTTTATGTATTTGGAGATATGCTGTATCTGTTACATATGGTAAATTGTAAGAATTACCAATTTGCCCTGCAATACCTATAATTGATATGATAGAGTCCGTGTAATATGGTTGTGCTGCATTTCTTGTATAAACTGTACTTGCTAATACCGTTAATGTTGCTATATTTGGAGTTGTATCCGTCCATGCCTCTGCTGGATTTAATATATTACGCAAAATTAAAGGATAAATCCCATTTCTAATACAAGAAGGAGCATATAAATACTCTTCAAAAGAATAAATTGTATCCAAATTACATGGAATAACAGGAGGATTACATTGTCCTATTGTAACTAATGAACTAATTGTCATTATTACTGATAAAGCTATCTTTTTCATACTACAATTTATTAAAATTTGCGGCTACAAAGATACAATTTTTTTTCATATGCAACAAACCCTATGAAAAATTTATGATATTGAAATACTCTTTTAAGTTATTGTGTCTTGGTGTGTAAAAATGACACCTAAAAATCCCTATTATAAAAAAGTATTGTCATTCAATTAAAAAGTGTTATCTTTGCAGCGTTTTTTGAATATAACAGAATATAATAATAAAATAGATAAACAAATGATAACTAATAACTTCGCTTCCCGTCATAACGGGGTACAGAATGAGGCTGAAATGCAAAAAATGCTTGATATTATCGGTGTTAAGAGCCTTGATGAGTTAATTGATAAGACAATTCCGGAAAAGATTCGTTTCAAAGACAGTCTCCGATTGCCCAAAGGAATGAACGAATATGAATATCTAACTCACTTAAAGGCTGTTGCAGCAAAAAATAAAACTTATAAATCATATATAGGACAAGGTTACTACGGGACAATTCTTCCTGCTGTTTTGCAGAGAAATATCCTTGAAAACCCGGGATGGTATACCTCCTACACACCTTATCAGGCTGAGATTTCGCAAGGACGTTTGGAAGCATTATTTACTTTCCAGACAATGATAAGTTCAATGACCGCTTTGCCTATAGCCAACTGTTCGCTTCTTGATGAAGCAACTGCGGCTGCCGAATGTATGCTTATGTTCTACGCTTCACGCTCTCGGCAACAGCAAAAGGATAATGTAAGTAAATTTTTCGTTGAAGAAAACTGCTATTCTCAAACTATAGCCGTCTTAAAGACCAGAGCCTTACCGCGAAACATTAAAATAGTGATTGGAAAGGCAGACATGTCATTGGATAACACTTATTTCGGAGCATTATTGCAATATCCTGACAAGTCAGGTGAGGTTTGCGATTATACGAAATTTGTTTCCGATGCAAAGGGGAAAGGTATCTTTGTGGCAGTTGCAACGGATCTTATGTCGTTAGCCCTTTTGACTCCTCCGGGAGAATGGGGTGCGGATGCGGTTTGCGGTTCGGCACAACGCTTCGGAACACCTATGGGCTTTGGAGGTCCTTCTGCCGGATTTATGTCGTGCAAGGAAGATTTTAAGCGTAACATTCCGGGTCGTATAATAGGCTTAACCATTGATGCACAAGGCAATCAGGCTTACAGATTAGCGCTTCAAACTCGCGAACAACACATCAAACGTGAGAAAGCAACGTCTAACATCTGTACGGCACAGGCTTTGGTGGCTATTCTTGCGGGGCAGTATGCTGCATGGCACGGACAGAGCGGTATAAAGGCTATTGCGGAAGATATTCGTTGCCTTGCCGGTCTTCTTGCAAAGGAAGCAAAAAATTATGGTTATACTCAATTAAACGGAATTTTCTTTGATACCGTCAGATTTTCAACTCCGATTGCTGCTTCAAAGGTTTGTGAGTATGCAGTGAAGAATGAAATGAATTTTAATCTGATTGATGATAATACAATATCAATAAGTTTGGACGAAACAACCTCTTTGGACGATGTAAATGCTATTTTGAATGTGTTGGCAATGGCTTGCAGCAAGCAGCACAGCATTAAAGCAGAATGCAATGGTTGTTGTGTTGATGCCTTACCGAATAATATTGCACGTAAAACGCCATTCCTGCATCACGAAATCTTTAATAAATATCATTCGGAAACCGATATGATGCGATATTTGAAGAAATTAGAGGTGAAAGATCTTTCATTGAATCGTGCTATGATACCGCTTGGCTCATGCACAATGAAACTTAACGCTGCTGCAGAAATGATTCCTTTCACGTGGGCGGAGTTTGCAAACATTCATCCTTTCGTTCCAGCCGAACAGGCTCAGGGTTATTTGGATATGATTGAGGATATGAATCGCTGGCTGTGTGAAATAACAGGGTTTTACAAAATATCATTTCAGCCAAATTCAGGTGCGGCCGGCGAATACGCAGGTTTGACGACAATAAGAAACTATCAGGCTGCAAGAGGTCAGGGTCATAGAAACCTGTGTCTTATCCCTGCTTCGGCACATGGCACAAATCCTGCTTCGGCTGCAATGGCTGGTATGGATATAATAGTGGTTAAATCTACCGAAGAAGGCGAAGTGGATATTGAAGACTTGAAAGCCAAAGCCATAGAAAACAAAGATCGCCTGTCATGCCTGATGATAACCTATCCTTCTACTCATGGCGTATTTGAGGAAGGCATCATTGACATCATTAAAATCATACATGACAACGGTGGATTGGTATATATGGACGGTGCAAATATGAATGCACAGATTGGCTTAACGTCTCCGGGCTATATGGGTGCGGATGTGTGCCATCTTAATTTACATAAATCTTTTGCAATGCCTCATGGTGGTGGCGGTCCGGGCGTTGGACCTATTGGAGTGAGCGAAAAACTTGCCGATTATTTGCCTTCGCATCCTGTTATTGACCTTGAAACGAAGGGAAATGCCGTTGCCTCATCGCCTTATGGCTCTGCACAATTATTGGTTATTACTTATGGTTATCTTCTTATGATGGGTGGTGAAGGTTTAACAGCGGCTACCAGATACGCAATACTGAATGCCAATTATATGCGTGCAAGATTAGAAAACCATTACAACATATTATATAAGGGAAAGCAGGGAATGTGCGCCCATGAGTTCATTTTAGACTGCAATCAGTTCTCTCTCTCATCGGGTATTCAGTGTATAGATATAGCAAAACGTCTTATGGATTATGGTTTTCATGCTCCTACCGTTGCTTTTCCTGTTCATGGAACGCTTATGGTAGAACCTACGGAAAGCGAACCTTTGAGTGAAATGGACAGACTTTGTGATGCCTTAATTCAAATACGGCAGGATGTTTGCGATATTGAAGAAGGAAGGGCTGATAAAATCAATAATGTTATCAAAAATGCACCTCATACAATGCAGGTTGTTTGTTCTGATACGTGGGATAAGCCTTATACACGTGAGAAAGCAGCATTTGCCTTACCTCATGATGATAAATACTGGGCTGCATGCGGCAGAGTAGATGACGCTTACGGAGATAGAAATTTGGTTTGCACCTGTCAATAAACAAAAATGAACAAAACAGACCTTTACATTTATAATACACTCAAGCGAAAGAAAGAATTGTTTGAGCCATTGACCGAAGGCAGAGTTGGGATGTATGTTTGCGGACCGACTGTTTATGGTGATGCTCATCTGGGACACGCTCGTCCTGCAATAACCTTTGATATTATATTCCGTTATTTGCAGTTTCTGGGTTATAAAGTGCGATATGTGAGAAATATAACCGACGTTGGACATCTTGAAAATGACGCTGACGAGGGCGAAGATAAAATTGCAAAGAAAGCACGTTTGGAAGAATTAGAACCAATGGAAGTTGCACAATACTATACTAAGCGTTACCTTGATGCAATGGATGCTTTGAACGTGTTAAGACCAAGTATTCAACCAACGGCATCAGGACACATAATTGAGCAGATAGAGATTGTTAAACGGATTCTTGATGAAGGTTATGCGTATGTAAGTAATGGGTCGGTATATTTTGATGTCGTTAAGTACCAACGTGATACCAATAAGTACGGAATACTTTCCAATCGTGTTATAGAAGATATGATTGCCACTACACGTGAATTGGACGGACAGGGAGAGAAACATAATCCGGCTGATTTCGCATTGTGGAAAAAGGCATCTCCCGAACATATTATGCGATGGCGGTCGGAGTGGAGCGAAGGCTTTCCCGGATGGCATCTGGAATGCACAGCAATGAGTCAAAAGTACCTTGGAGAACAGTTTGACATTCATGGTGGCGGGTTAGATCTGCTTTTCCCTCATCACGAAAGCGAGATTGCTCAGTCGGTATGTGCTTTCCATACGGAGCCTGCAAGGTATTGGATTCATAATAATATGATTACAATCAACGGACAGAAGATGGGCAAGAGTCTGGGTAACTTTATAACGCTTGAAGAGATATTTAAGGGCGACCATTCGGCATTGCAACAGGCTTATTCGCCGATGACCATTCGTTTTTTCATACTTCAGGCACATTATCGTTCCACTTTGGACTTCTCAAACGAAGCATTGCAGGCTGCGGAAAAAGGTTTGAAGAAGATGTTTGAGGCTTTTGACAACATTAAACGCATAAAAACCGGTGATAAAACAAGCATAGAACTTGACCTTATGAGCAAAGCAACAGAGGCAATGAACGACGATTTCAATACTCCTGTCGTTATAGCACATTTGTTTGAGGCTGTGCGTAATATAAACCTGCTTTTGGATGGCTCGGAAAGCATAACGGAAGCAGATTTACAGCGTTTCGGGGATGATTTTTCAACCATTCTGCAAACCATTCTCGGATTGTGTGAGCAGGAAAGCGGCAATGAACAAAATGTTGTCAATGGTTTAATGAATTTAATCCTTGATATACGCTCGCAAGCCCGTGCTGCAAAAGACTGGAACACAAGCGACAAACTGCGTGATGAACTTTCCTCTCTCGGCATCACTATAAAAGACGGTAAGGACGGCGTTACGTGGTCAAGGGATTAGATTTACAAAAAAGGTAACCAAAATGGAAAACAGCAGACTGCAAAAAGTATCACGCCTGATACAGAAAGACATGGGCGAAATCCTGCGAACAGAGGCACAAAGGCTCTTTTCGGGAGTAATAATCAGCGTTACGAAGGTATCGGTATCGGCAGACCTTTCGTTGGCACGCCTTTACGTAAGTATATTCGTTACAGGGACAACCGGCAAGGAAGATATTCTTAACGTTCTTGTAAAGAATAAAAAAAATTTACGCAACCTTCTGGCTCAGCGAATCAGGCATCAGTTGCGTATTATTCCCGATTTGGCGTTCTTTATTGACGATTCGTTGGATTATGCCGAAAATATAGAACGACTTCTTAAAGAATAAATATGAACCTGTCCCTTTTTATAGCGTGGAGATACGTTTTCAGCAAAAAGAAACTTGGAGTTATTCATATCATTTCTTTAATCTCAATCGTTGGAATAGCCATTGCGTCTATGGCTTTGACCGTTGTATTGTCGGTATTCAACGGATTTACGGACGTAGCAACGGATATGCTTAAACGCTCCAATCCTTCGCTTATCGTAGAAGCAACAAAAGGCAAAACTATCAACCTTTCGGACATATCATATACTCAAATCGCTGCCCTGAAAGGAATAAAAAAAATAACACCCGTAATAGAAGAAAGTGCATTGTTAAGTTTTGGCGAACAGCAGGCAATAGTTAAAATACGTACATCCGATTCCATTCATAACCAATGCTTTATCGGTGAATATCTTGCACACTCTCTCGGCTTGCAAAACAAGTATGCCGAACGCGGAATTAGACTCAAACTCACCCTTCCCAAAAGAGAAAACTCCGTAAATGCCCTTATACCCGACGATAACTTTAATCAGGAAAGCATTAACTTTGCAGGAACGTTCCTAAGTCGCAGTCGGCTTGACGAGAATTACGTTTTAATCCCCGAAAACACCGCCAGAAACCTTCTTGATTATGACTCCAATACCTGCACATCGCTTTTTGTTTATCCCGAAAAGGCATCGGATTTACCAAAAGTTCAAAATCAAATTGCCAATATCGTAAAAGGGAAATGTGAAGTGAAAAATCTATTGGAGCAAGAACCGATTTACTACCGCGTTGTCAAGGCAGAGAAGTTTGGCGTTTATATTATACTTGCGTTCATAGTCTTTATAGCCACTTTTAACATCATTGGCTCACTTGCTCTGCTGATTATGGACAAGCGAAAAGACATAAAAATACTGTGTTCTATGGGAATGAGTCGGTCAAAAGTGAGAAGGATTTATTTTTATAACGGTTTGCTGTACAGTATCTTTGGTGCGGTGTCCGGCATTTTTGTCGGCACGGTCTTATGTCTGCTTCAACAAACATTCGGCTTTATAAAAATGGGCGGTAACGGCTTTATAATTGACGCTTTTCCCGTTAAAATTTATGCGGGCGACCTTCTAAATGTCCTTTTGCTCGTAACGCTTATCGGCATCATAAGTATCAGCATTATGGTACGCCGCATAAAAATTTAACAACAAAATTATACAAATACATATCTTAATGACAGAGAATTTATACTCCGTAACAAATTGCATAAACCAAGAACTGAACGATTTTGAACAGCGTATAGAGAGTTGTTTTTCAAAGGAAAGCAGCCTGTTACGAACAATGATTGACTACTGGTTTGCTAAAAAAGGCAAGCGAATCAGACCTGCATTAACTCTTTTGACCTCGTGTATGCTCGGAAAGCCATCCGAATCCACTTATAAGGGTTCTTTAATTTTAGAACTCATTCATACGGCGTCTCTTATCCACGATGATGTACTTGACCAAAGCCATTTGAGACGGGGACAATCAACCATCAACAATCTATGGGGAAATAATGCCGCTATCCTTTTAGGCGATTATCTTTATGGAAAGTGTATGGAATTTGTTGTAACTCAGGAAGATTTTGCTCTCGTGCCTATCTACAGCCACATAGCAACGTCTCTGCCGAAGGGAGAACTGCTACAAAAAAGTGTTGCCGAAAACGGAAGTTACGACGAGAAAGATTATTTTGACATAATTTACTATAAAACAGCCACTTTGTTGGAAGCAGCCTGCGAAATAGGCGTTAAAACCTGCGGTAACACCAAAAGCCTGCAACGGATGAAAGATGCGGGAAAATATATCGGCATTGCATTTCAGATAAAGGACGATATACTTGATTTCCAATTAGATAATAATAGCGACAAACCAAGAGGCAACGACCTGAAAGAAAAGAAAATTACCCTCCCAACCATATTCTATTTGCAGCAACTGAAAGAAAACGAACGTCATGCAGCATTAGCATTTATCCTTTCCAACGAAAAGACCGACAATGATTTACATACATTTATTCAAAAAGTTCATTTAAGCCGTTCCATTCAAAAAGCGCAGGAGGTAGCCGAAGATTACAGCCGACAGGCATTGGATTTGGTGATGCGGGAACAGGAAAACGAGTATCGCAATCAACTTTTGCAACTCATAAAATACCTTACAAACCGTCAATTTTAGCATTTAATTTCCCGAAACTTGATTTTAGAATCACGAAACTTGATTATAGATTCCTGAAACTTGATTTTAGAATCACGAAACTTGATTATAGATTCCTGAAACTTGATTACAGAATCACGAAACTTGATTATAGATTCCTGAAACTTGATTATAGAATCCTGAAACTTGATTTTAGAATCACGAAACTTGATTTTAGAATCCTGAAACTTGATTACAGAATCCTGAAACTTGATTACAGAATCCTGAAACTTGATTACAAAATCCTGAAACTTGATTACAAAATTCTATAATCAAATTCTAATAAATTATAATCAAATAATAAAAAAATAATGCTCTATTTTGGGAAAAAAATAGTACCTTTGCACCACAAATAAATCAAAAATGATTATACTGCCAAAAAGTTATTATAAAAGAAATCTGCAACTTGCATTGCCTGTAATGTTTTCTCTCGTTTGTCAATCGCTCGTTCAGGTTACTGATACCTTAATGGTGGGCAGGCTTAATGCGGTTGCCCTTGCTGCGGTTTCGTTTTCAACGGCTATAACAGGCATTGCACTTGTTATGGGTTTGGGTCTGGCGTTGGGAATCACCCCTTTAATATCCAAAGCCTTCGCAAGAAAAAAAGATAAAAAGATAGCCGATTTTCTTTCCAACGGAATAGTGATAAATCTTTTTATTTCAACGCTTTTAGTTGCTTTATTGCTTGCTCTAATGCCTCTTTTCCCTCGTTTAGGACAGCCAAAAGAAGTAATTCAAACGGCACATAACTATTTTATAATAGTAACATTGAGCCTTATTCCTAACCAGTTATTCCTTTGTTTTAAGCAATTCCTTGAAGGATTGCAGAATACAAAGGTCGCAATGGTCATAATCATTGGGTCAAATGTGCTGAACATTCTTGGAAATATTGTATTTATTTACGGCTATTTAGGTTTTCCTGCACTTGGTGTTACGGGTGCGGCTGTCTCAACCTTCATTGCACGATGTATTGCCCCAATAGCAATACTTATTTATATCAAATATCACGCTCAATACAGCAAATATATCAAGTTAATGAAGTTAAGAAATATCAAAAGACCCGTTATATTGTCCGTTTTGCGTATTGGCGTACCTGTTAGCGGGCAAATGACGGTTGAATGTTTTGCTTTTGGAATGCTGACTTTCTTTTTTGGCTGGGTATCCGTAAAGGATATGGCGGCGTATCAAGTAGTTATGACAATGGTTACCCTTACCTTTCACTGCTGTATAGGTTTTGCCAACGCTACAACAATTCTCACGAGTTTTTATGCAGGAAAAAACGAATGGAAAGAGGTGAATTATTACTCCAAAACAGGCTTTCATCTGGCTATAGCCTTTATGTCGCTGTCTATGATTTGCTTTATACTTTTTGGAAAGTACATAGCGGCGATTTTTTCCACCGATGAAGCGGTTATAACCATTGCTGCACAACTCTTTATCATAGCCGGAATATTCCAAATTTTAGATGGCTCGCAGGCAACCTTACTTGGTGCTTTGAGAGGCTTACAATCGGTGAAGCGTCCTGCATATTATGCTTTTTTTTCCTATCTCTGCGTGGCTCTTCCTTCTGCTTACTTGCTCTGTTTTGTCTTTGGATTGCCTTCGTGGAGTATTTTGGCTGGCTTTGCCTTCGGTATGCTGGTTGTAACGCTGCTTTACTATGGACAATTATCCAAAATCCTGCAACTGCAACGATAAAAAATTTTGTTGAAATTTCGTTTTGTTTTCCTGAAATTTGATTCCGTCTTACTGTAATTTGATTATAGATTTCTGAAACTTGATTATAGAACGCTGGAATTTGATTCTAGAGTTCTATAATTTGATTCTAGCGTTCTATAATCAAGTTTCAGTTTTGCAGAAGCAAACTCACTGAAAATCAATGCTTGATTTGACTGCTATTTTTTCAGTGATTGATAAATCAAATCGTTGATGTCGGTTCGTATATTCATATTTGACAGGCGATTATTGCTGCTATCGGGATATACTCTGTTGGAAAGAAACACGTAAATAAGGTTTTCCGCAGGGTCAATCCAAAAATAAGTCCCCGTAAAGCCGCTATGACCAAAACTTTCCTGCGATGCGTACTTAGAACAATGCGTTGAAACATCGTGAATTAAGGGTTTATCAAAACCTAACGCACGTCTGTTAAGTTTTTTTGCGAAATAACGATGATTAAAAGTCTTTAAGGTACTCATTTTTAGGTACTCCACGCCATCGTAAGAGCCATTTAACAACACCTGACAAAGAGCCGCCACTTCCTTTGCCGTAGAGAACAAACCGGCATGCCCTGCTACGCCACCCATAAGAGAAGATGTTTGGTCATGTACCTGTCCTGCAATGAGTTTCTTTCGCCACAGAGTATCATTTTCGGTTGGTGCGATGGTACTGTCGGCAATGATGCCATCAGGATTAAAAAGAGTATGAGTCAAACCCATTTTCGCATAAAAATTCTCGGATACAAACTCGTCAAGAGGCTGACCTGTAACCTTTTCTACCAAATCCCCAAGCAATATAAAGCCCAAATCACTGTACAGATATTTGTTTTTTTCTATCAAATCCGTATTTGCTATTGTTTCAAGCACGTATTGTCGGTTGTAATTGGCTTTCAGCGAGTCAGGAGCCTGCATTTGCTCTTTGTAAAACGGATACCACGCCTTCAAACGTGCAAAATGAGACATTACTTCCTTGATTGTGATATTTTTTTTGTTCGTTTTCTTCAAATAAGGCAGGTATTTAGACAGTTTATCGTCAAGGTTTATTTCCTCATCTTCAACAAGTTTCATAATGGAAAGGGTTGTTGCCAAAATCTTCGTAAGAGATGCCACATCGTAAAGGGTGTTATCGGTTACCGCTCGCAACGAATCGTAGGTCAGAAAGCCGTAATTACGATAAAAGACAAGCGTTGTATCCTTATATACAGCGATTTGACAGCCCGGATATGCCTTTTGAACGATACCATTATTGGCTATTGAGTCTATGATACGAAATTTTGCAGTATCAAGTCCCGCTTTCAATGGTATGGAATAGTCGTATCCTGTTGATTTTCTTTCGTATCGCATTCCCAAAGTGAAGTTTTCTGAGGCGGTAACGGGCAATGATGCCGCGAAGTCGTGCTTACAAAACAACGCTCTGCCGACAGACCGCTGCAAAGACGCATTTGTCTGATATGCAACGAGTATTGAACGAAAACAAAGGCTGTCTATAGAACGCAAAACGTAAGGATTAGCAAATAGAAGCAAGGTTGTATTAGGATATGACTTGCTTATGGAGTCCAATTTCGCAAGAGTCCCCTCCCCCACTCCGTAATTTGTTGTGGCAGAAGCGGCTATCTTGCCGCCAACACCAAGCAAAAGTATAGCGGAAGTGTCGGGCAAGGAACGGAAATCAACAACTTTCACATCGTAATAGCGTTTCATTTCGGCAATAAGAGTATCAAATTTCGTGTCATCGCAAGGCAAAAAACAGATATTAGGTTTCGCCGCCGTATTGAGAGGTAATAACGTATCGTTATTTTGTATCAGTGTAATAAGTCTGTAAGACAGGGCATTATCTATTGATTTTGCTTCCGTCAAAAGGGATTCCGACATAACAAAAGGCTGACTTGTAGTATCCTTATCTTCACTTGCAAACAGCCCAAGCCTGTTTTTCCAAAGCAAAACCTTGCGACATTTTTCATTTACCTGTTTCAGACTCAGCCGTCCGTCATTTACAGCCGCCAGAACGCTGTCTCGTGCCGCAAAAATGTTGTCCGGCATCAGCAAAACGTCAATTCCTGCCGACAAAGCCAAGATTGCAGCCTGCCCTGAGCCGTAATGCTTGGTGATTCCTTTCATATTGAGTCCGTCAGTGAAGATTAAACCATTATACTTCAAGTCTTTGACAAGATAATCCCGCACAACCTTACCACTTAACGAAGAAGGATTTACACTATCCAAAGCAGGAACGGACAGATGTGCCACCATAATCCCCTGAATGCCACGTTTGATGTTGAAAATGAAGGGATAAGCATCAATACTGTCAATAAAATTTCGGCTATGAGGGATAATCGGCAAATCCAAGTGGGAATCGGTTTCGGTATCCCCGTGTCCCGGAAAATGCTTGCCGACAGCCATCACACCGGCAGCCTGCAAACCTTGAACATATTGGGAAGAAAGCATCGCAACACGCTGATAATCTTCACCGAAAGAGCGAGAATTTATAATAGGATTTAGAGGATTTAGATTTATATCAAGCGAAGGTGCAAAGTTTATGCTGATTCCTAACGTTTTACACTGTTTCCCTATGTTCAAACCCATATTATATACAAGCAGAGTGTCCTTTGGCTGCAAGGCTCCCAAAGCCAGCGCACGAGGAAAGGCATATCCGTCATCCAAACGCATACCCAGCCCCCATTCTCCGTCAATGGCGTAGAACAAAGGCAACGAAGAACGAGCGGAAAAGGCTTTTCGCAAGTTCCAAACCGCTGATTGACTGCCCTTAAAGAAGCATACACCACCTATTTTGCAGGAATCAATCAGGCGAAACACCTGTTCGGTTTTGGCTTTGTTGATTTCGCTGTCGCAACTCGCCATAATGAGTTGTCCAACCTTCTCTATTATGCTCATTTTCTCCATTTTAGCATCAACAAATCGCTCTTCCTTTGCCGTAAATCGCCCTTGTGCCGTAGCGGATTGAAGCATAAACACAACAAGTATGGAGTATATTGCTATATGTCTAAGGTTCATATTATTAAGGTTTTGTTTTGTGTAAATTTTATTTGATTTAAGGTGCAAAAGTACTCTTTTTCCCTCTCAAAGTCGTTAAAAAAATATATTTTTTTTTGACATCCAAAAATCCATATCAAGAGTCGTGAAAAAAAGTCCCACGAAAAAAAAATTTATCTCCACGAAAAAAAAAATTATCTCCACGAAAAATTTTTTTTTCGTGGAGATAATTTTGCTAACTCCGGGACTTCTGATAATCAATCGGTTACAAAAGCGATTTTTTAGCCCTTTTTACGTTATTTTTCTCCGTAAAGCCCCAAGTAAAATCCGTTTTATGTTTAGTTTTTCCCTATTTGAAATCCTTTTAACCCGTAGAAAACCAAATAGATATAGGAAATCATTGGAACAATAAAGGAAATCCTTATATTTGTTACGTCAGCCAGCCAGCCTTGCAAAGGAGGCAGTAACGCACCGCCCAGTATCATCATAATTAGTATGGAAGAGGCTTCGGCGGTTTGAGTACCTAATTTGTCTATCGCCAGAGTGAAGATATTTGACCACATTATTGAGTTGAATAATCCAATGGAAAGCATAGCCCAAATGGCGATGCTGCCGTTCATTGTGATACCTAACGTAATCAATAACACATTGACAATGGCAAACATAGCCAATGCACCGGACGCTTTCCCGTCCCCAAGTAACGAACAGCCGAAATTAAGAAGCATAAACGCCAAAAACAATGCCACCTGCCCAAAGTCCAAGCCGTGAAGGTAGTAATTAATAACAAAAACTACCAGAAAACCCGTCCAAGCCAGCACTATCATTGCGCCAATCTTGGTTTCGGATTTCATTTTGCTGAGACTTATTGCACCCAAAAAGCGTCCAAGCATAGCACCTCCCCAATAATATGAAAGGAATGCGGATGCAAAATTCTCTTCCATAAGAGCCGTTTCCTTCAAATAGGATACAAGATTACTACCTATGGCAACCTCCGCCCCAACATAGAAGAAAATTCCCAAGGCTCCCAGAATAACGTACGGTTTTGAGAATATGGATTTTTTTTCTGTTGTTTTTTCCTGTTTATCTTCCTCTATTTTGTCATTTATCCTTGAACAGAAAATAAATATTGCCAAAATAAATAACAAAACTGCCAGAAAGATATATGGGAAAATCACAGCCGATACATCTTTCTCTCCTTTCAGAAAATAAGAAAAGATAAAATATCCGCCGAGTGCAGGTCCCAATGTAGTACCTAACGAATTGAATGCCTGAGAAAGGTTTAATCGTGACGAGGCTGTTTGAGGATTACCCAGCACTGCCACGAATGGATTGGCGGCTATTTGCAGAAAAGTCAATCCTAATCCCAGAAAGAACAAAGCAAACAGGAAAAAGCCAAAAGCCAACTTCAAATATGCCGCAGCAGCAAACAGAAAACAAGCAACAGCGGCTATCAAAAGTCCAATAACCAAAGTCTTTCTGTAACCAAACCTGCTAATAGTATCTTTTCCTCGCTTTGAAAACAGGAAAAATGCTAACGAACCAACAAAATATGCAATAAAGAATGCAAATTGTACTATGTTTGCTTCAAAATGTGTCAGGTTATAGACACTTTTCATAAAAGGAATGAGAATATCATTCAGCGAAGTTACAAATCCCCACATAAAAAAGAGAATTGTAATGGAAATCATAGGAATGATTGATGTTTTTTTACTGTTTTCTGTCATAATTTATTTGCTTTTTCTTTTTATAATATGAAATAATAGTGATTTACGAAACAAAATTGAAAAACTTATTATAGCGGAAGTATCTTTGGTTGCCAATAATTCTTCCTGTTAATAACAAAATTAACTCCTGCATATATTTTTATACCCGACATATCTGCTATATTAAAAGTCGGTTCTACCAAAGAAACCGAACCTCCGCAGTAAATATTGAAGCCAAAGCCCGTAATAGACAAAGCCAATGCGGGTTGGAGTGCAGAGGAATTGCTAAAAGTATTACCAAAAGAAAATGCTAATGCCTTCCAATGCAAGCCATAAAAGATTGAAAAGTAGTTATCAAAATATCCATTACCCTTTACACCTTTATATAAAGCGTGAATGTATGACGCACCAAAGAATTTCCAAGTGTAACCCAAATAAAACTTAGCTGGAATCATAGAAACATAAGAGCCAATGTCCTCTGTCCTCATATCAAAAATATAATTCAAGGTGTCTCCAAGTTTAGATACGTAAGCCTCAAGGTCATTTGAAAGACTGTCTAATGTAGATTCAACCCCACGAAACTCAACCGTATGGTTAGGATGACAACTTCGTATGGCAGTAGCGTTTGTTTGCCAATGTATAAACCCCAAATCCGTAACGGCAAAACTTAATTGCATATCCTCTCGTATTTTATACGTTGCTCCGAGGTCAAAACTCGCACCTTTATTCTTAAATATGTTGCCCGTAATTACAGATGCGATATTCCCATCCGGTAAAAGGAAATCCACATCACTGTTTAAGAACGATTCGGAACTTAGTTGTCCTATTGCATTTGAAGTTAATATGTCTATGTTGCTTTGTATCTTTAACATATTATTATCGTTTGCTATTGATACTTTGCTTTCTATGGTGTTGAAATCAAATATACCAAAGAGCATTCCCGCTCTTATGCCGACAGATAACTTGTCGCCAAATTCGCGAGCAAAAGAAAGCGAAGGCGAAAGATACATACTTATATCTAACAATGGCTCATCATAAACCAGACCTTTGTCTTCGCTGTCCGTACCATAAAGAATAAAACCCAGCAATGACTTTTCCAATCCAATTCTTGTGCTGAATCCTATCCTCACATCAAAAGACAGATGATTTTTACCAAAGCCCAAACCAATACCAAAGATACTTATATCGTTGGTAAAGTTAAGACTGTTGGATTTTTTCAATTTTTCGTAAAAACCATTTGCGTCTATACGTAATGAATCCTTATACACAGGATGTTGATTTATTATATCGTGATAGCAAAAACCCGAAGTATGAAAGTCAAAAGCCATTTCCGACAACACAGGAATAGATATATAATTTCCAAGTTTAACTCCAAAGGCAGGATTTATAAAAGAAGACTGAGGTGTTTCATTCATAAAATACAATATATCACTCTGTCCCTTTACCATAACGCTCAATCCCATAAACAGAATCAGCGTGTATAATTTTAATGCTTTCATATACTGCGTTTTTAGAATGTTATATTAGCCTGAGCTTTCACTCCCAATTTCACATTTAGCCTTTGGCGTATGTCATCATGTCGCAAACGAATGAACGGTTTGCTGTTTCCCGCTGCCGAAGTGTTAAGAACAGCCTTCATTATTATCTTATCTGCCGCACGAAGAGCATCATATTTGGATGAATTGAGTGTTACATTTACATTTTGCTTCTTTGCAGAAAGTACAAAGCCTTGATTATCAACATTAGCACCTTCTATAAAGACTGCATGGTCAAGAATAGAATCCTTAATGACGTTATTTGAATCACTGATGTAAAACTGCACGGATACTTCAGCAGGAAATCCGTTCTCCAAACTAAACATAAGCGTTGCCGATTTCAAATAATCCATTTCCTTTGTAACGTCAAACGCATCTATATCCTGATTGTAGGTCAGGTTGTTAATTCTTAATTTTATTGGAATGTCCATTTGTGATTTTATTGCCACGTAAGCGTCCTGTGGAGTAATGAAATTATGCGGTGCATCCTTGTCAAAAATTATTGCAGTGTTGGCATAGGACTTGTTTGGCATTGATTCTATACCTTCTATGTTTGAAAAAAGATCCGGAAGAGGTATTTCAACCGACTGATGTGGCGTTGTGGCTGCCTGATGGTCTAATATGGTTACGGGCAGTTGATTGTTTATCAAACTCAAATACTGATTCACTGCATTTGAAGAGGCAAGTTCATAAAGGTAAATGCTGGTTGCGATACCTATATTGGTAAAAACGGACATCTTAACGTCAAATCGCTCCATATCAATAGAGTTAGGAACAAACAATTCGCTGTAAGACGTGTCGTTAAAGTAAGGAATATCCACCGTATCTCTTGATATAAAATCGTAATGTCCTACATATCCGTAAGCAATATCTATTTTCATATTTTCGGATTGTGCGTTAATATCAACAGTTATGTTTTCCTGTGGTGTTGCATTGGCATTTCCCTTTATAATAATGGCGTACTGCAAATCAAAAAAGGCGGAATTGTCAGCCTCATGGTCAAATTTGAGATTATAATTCTTCAAATCAATATAATATACTGGTGTTGCGTTATTTCCAACCACACAAACAGTATCATAAAATGATATTCCGCTATATTTATTCCTTAAATAAACACTCTGCAATATCACGTAAATTTCATAACCCGCAGCATTAACCACATTGTTACCAAATGTAAATTTCAGTTTGCTGCCTTCTATGAAACTGGCACTGTCAAAGAGTACGCTATCCTTATCTATTGGAATTATAATACGTTCATTCTCAAAGCCATTAGCAGGTGCCCTTATCTCAAAATCTCCTGTTATGCCAAAGAGGTCAAGAATTATGGGTTGCAAATCAAAATTCATTGGGTCAAAAGTAAGTTCTTTTATCATATCTTCCGGATATAGCGTATCCAAACGATTGTATTTTAGGTTCAAAAACTCACCATACTGGTCTGAAAGCACCTCTAATTGCAATCCTTCCACAGAAGAGACCAACGAATCAAGGTCTATCTGCAAGAAATCCGACAATCCAACGGACGTTTCCAGTATATTATGCACTTCAATAGAAGGATTAACGGTTGTTTGTGCAATTCTTGACAGGTCAAAATCGCTTTCGTCAACACAGGACGCAAAACTTGCCGCCATTAAAAGTAAGTAAAATTTTATACGATGTTTCATTTAATTTAATTTATTGATTTAAGGGTGCAAAAGTATAAAAAAATAATGAAATACAATCTTTTTTGTATTTTTTATTATTGCAAAAGATTTTACTGTACTTTATTTCCTGTTTCCTGAAATTTGATTTCAGGATTCTATAATTTGATTACAGAAAATTAAAATCAAATTCCGGCATTCTATAATTTGATTACAGAACGCCGGAATTTGATTTTAGAAAATTATAATTTGATTTCAGAACGCCAAAACCAAATTACATATTACTTAATGTTTAGGTTTGATGTCCAATTTCACGGGTTCAACCATATTTTCGGGCTTTAGAATGGTATCCAAATCATATTTATCCAATATGTTATGTTCCAATACCAAATCATAAACTCCTTTACCAGTAGCCATTGCCTCTTTGGCTATTTTTGTAGAGTTCTTATAGCCTATTACAGGGTTCAAAGCCGTTACTATTCCTATGGAATGTTTCACCTGACGTTCGCAATTTTCCACGTCAGCCTCAATTCCATCAATGCAAAGCGTACGAAGAGTGTTGCAGCCGTTGATTAACAAATTCACAGACTCGAAGATACTGTACACAAGCACGGGTTCCATAACGTTTAACTCCAACTGAGCATTTTCAGATGCCATTGTAACGCACAAATCGTTACCTATAACTTTGTAACACACCTGATTCATCACTTCTGGTATCACAGGATTAACCTTTCCGGGCATTATGGAAGAGCCAGGCTGCATTTCAGGTAAATGTAACTCGTGGATACCACATCTCGGACCTGAACCCATAAGTCGCAAATCATTACATATCTTTATGATACGTAACGATACTCGTTTCAATGCTGCGGAATAACCCACCAAAACAGAGGAATCGGTTGTTGCTTCCACCAAATCATCCGCCAAAGTTACGTTCCAGCCTGTTATTTCTCTCAATGCCTCAACGCAAAGTTTGCTATAGCCCGGTTCCGAACAAATTCCGGTGCCTATTGCTGTCGCTCCCATATTTATATTCAGCAATTCGTCGGCAGCAGCATTGATATTATTCAGTTCTTTCTTCAATCCGTTAGCGAAAGCCTTGAAGGTCTGTCCCAGAGTCATAGGTACGGCGTCCTGTAATTGCGTCCTGCCCATTTTTATTACGTGTGCAAACTCCTTTGATTTCGTTTCCAAAGACTTAATTAACGCTTCCAATGCTTCTGCCAACATTTTGTTCTCCATAAACAAACCAAAGTGAAAGGCTGTTGGGTATGCGTCATTGGTTGATTGGGAAAGGTTTATGTGATCGTTAGGAGAACAATACTCATACTGCCCGTAATTATAGCCGAGTATCGCAAGAACACGATTGGCTATCACTTCGTTAGCATTCATATTGGTTGTAGTCCCTGCCCCACCCTGAATCATATCCGAAAGAAAGAATTCGTGATGTTGTCCCTGCAAAATTTCATCACATGCCTGCAAAATAGCCTTATACATTTTCTCTTCCAATTTGCCCTGCTTGTAATTTGCAATGGCTGCACCTTTTTTGGTTATTGCCATTCCCTTGATGAAATTTGGGTAATCGTTCATATATTTCCCGCTAATGCGAAAATTTTCAAAGCCTCTCAAAGACTGCACGCCGTAAAGGGCTTCAACCGGAATTTCTTTTTGTCCGATAAGGTCAGATTCCATTCTTACCTTACCGCTGTATTTGCTTATATTATTCATATTGTTGCTTTTATTATTATTATTTTTGAAAAACAAAGTGGCAAAGGTACAAAAAAAAATCCAATAATAACAATTAGTTCTCATAAATTATTTCCAATTAACAGAATTTATGTTAATAATCCCTTAATTCTTATTAAAACGGACTTAATGGACAAAATACCGTCACGGAACGCTTTCCGGGGCTACCGGAAACGCTCTATACCGGTACGGAAATGCTCTGTACCGGTACGGAAACGCTCTGTACCGGTATAGAAACACTCCGGGAGCTACCGGAAACGCATAAAACACCTTTTACATCTAATAAAAACATACTTATTGATAAATTAAGAAATAAAACAACTAAAAAGCCCGACAAATTTACTCTGTCGGGCTTTTTTGCATATTCCCTGCGGCTTATTTTTCTTCTTCGTAAAAGAATTTGTAATACTTGAGGTTGCGTTCTTTGTCCGTACCGCTTTCCATACGCTCTCGTTTGCCGTGAATATAAACTGTGAAATTCTTATCCAACTTTAAAATACTTTTGAAACAGCGTTGCCCCTTGCGAAAAGCCTCATCATCAACCTTGAAATTATTTTCAAATTCCATATCCATTTCTTCTTCGTAATTGGATTTGTAATTATTGAAAGCGTTTTGAAGTTCAGGCTGTTCAAAGGCTGTATTTCGGAAATCATCTATGTTGAAATTGTTATGTTCCTTAAAGTATTCGGCACTCTTTGACAAAAGTTCGGCTTGGTCAGCCTTACTCATCTCAAACTCGGTCGGCAGATACTCATTGACAAAACCTCTACACATCTCTATTGCATGCTCGGTATTGAAATATGAATCCTTTCTTTGTTTCAGGTGAAGGAAGTCATCAATCCAAAAAACAGCCTCATTGCCTCGACTAATGGTATCAACAACCGACACAACATAACCCTTGTCGCTATCCTTGTTGAAAATAATGCAACCCTTGTCAAGTTTGTTGATATTGATACCGCTGTCGCTTTCAATCTCAAAGCCTTCTCCCTGAGGATAAACCTTCAAATACGTTTCCTTACTTTCGGATTTGAATATACCTATGGCATCAAGGATTTCCCCATCAAGATAACAGTTTTCCAAATAGGTTACATAGAGTTCCCCTGACTTGATATTGGGATGTATTGACGTGTCATAGAGGTGTGCGGCAATGTTACAGGACTGCTCAAAGAGACTGTCGGAAGGATTGTTGAAAATCTCGCGACAATAGAAAAATATCTTATTCAAATCAAGGTTTGATTCGTGAGCAAAATTGTAATACATATTGCTTTTGAAAGGCGTAAGGAAATACTTCAACAGCAGACCGCTTATGTCGGGATGCAACATAAAGGGTGCTTTAGAAAGTCCAAGCGGTTCATTATTGGTTTTGTTTCCAACCTTGTGCAGAACCATTTTGCTAATAGCAGCATCTTCGCAAGTCATCATAAGTATAATGTGTTTTATTTTGAGGCTGCAAAAGTAGTAAAAATAATTTTTATTAACCCTAACCCTGTTTTTTTATTTCTATAATTTGATTATAGAATCCTGAAACTTGATTATAGGAAATTAGAATCAAATTATAGCGTTCTGTAATTTGATTCTAATTTCCTATAATTTGATTTTAGAATCGCAGGTTTTAACATCGGTTATTTTTTAACCGCCTTTGCGTTTGGTTTTATAGCCTTTTGCGGACAGGAGGTCAAAAATACGAGTAACAAAATCTCCCTGTATTATAATTTCTCCGTCCTTTGCACTGCCGCCAACGCCACATTTGGTTTTCAATTCTTTACCCAATGCTTCCAAATCTTCATTCGTGCCGACAAAACCCGTAACAAGCGTTACCTGTTTGCCTCCTCGCTGTTTTCTATCCAACTGAACGTAAAGCGTTTGTTGATTGGGTGGCAACGTTTCTACACCCTCCTCCGTTGAATAGGTATATTGGAAATCCTGATTGGTAGAATAAACTACGCCAATAGCATTTCGGTTCTTTTTTGTCATTAGAAAGTGATTGGAATTGAAATACCAAAACGCTCTTTGAACTGAACGGTGGAATTGAAATCGTGGTCTAATATAGCCTGAACGCTGATAAATGCCGTTAAATACTTATTAACCTTCATATTTATAAAGACTTCACCACTTATATCTGTGTCCAAAAATGGCTTTGAATAGTCATAAAAGAATTCTAACTTCCCAAGCAGATTTACATTCTTAAATATATCCTTTTGAAAAAAGAACTTAACAAACGAACCCAAAGAAAAGTACCAGTGAGTGTTTTCTTCCGTAAAACCTAACACAGTACTTGACGGTGGAAGCAACCGATTATCTCCTACAAATGTCGTTTTACCGGTCAGAAATGAGAACATAGCCGAAAAAGATGGCTTTTTGTACTCCAAACCTACGGAAGAAGTAAGTACAGCGGGCGAAAAAGTAGATGCAACCAACGTTGTATCGCCGTTATCGTACTTATAACCGTTGTCAAACTGCGATTTGACATTAAGTAACGCCGATGCGTACCAATCAACGAAAACTTTATATCCGTAAATGGAGTTTATATCAATCTTATCCTCAGACTTTTGGAAATGATTTGCGGGGTCATTGAACCCGTTACCCGTAACGTCCTGTATCATCTGCCCATAACCGAGGTCAAAGTTGTTATCCCAAGCGTGATTTCCTTTTTTGTACTTGTAGAATGCCTTGTAATAACCGGAGAATGAGAAAGAACTGAATCCTCCTGCCGACCAGTTATTGTAATAAGCCTGTTCGCTTGTGAATATTATGGTATTGCTTCTTGTCCATTTCTTAACCGTGTCGGCGGTTGCGAGATTGGTTGTGTCTGTAAGGTCATTAGCATTTACCGATGTAGTGAATACTAACGCTAATGATAAAAATAATACGATTTTTTTCATTTTATAAAGTCTTTTTATATTAGTTAGATTTATTTACACTCTAAATTTCAGCGTGCAAAATTACAAAAAATAATTGAAATACAAAAAAAGTAAGTATTTTACTTGCTCTTTTAATATCTTTTGTTATATAATAACATTTGCTTTACAAACTGCAAAACTTACAAATTTTGTATTCATTACAACGATTATTACACTCTATAGAACAAATACCTTTCTCATTATTGTAAAAAGGTAATTATTCATATTTCTCAACAATTATAGAAGTGTAGTGGATGTTGCCACCCTTACATTACCCACTACACTTATTTTATGACAACATTACCAATTATTAATCGTTTTTATTCTGCTAGTAAAAAACTGTTGAACGTCAGCCTTTAACAAAGCCCACTCATCGTCACCATCTGTAGACTTTAAAGATACATTTTCCTTTCCATCTCTTGTAATGGCATATCCTCGCCCATTACCCATAGAAAACTTAATCTTTCCGTCTTTAGTTTCTATTTTCAAACTAAAAAACACTACGTAAGTCTGCAGCATTCCTCGCAAAAAAGAATATTCTACCTCCCCATAAACTTTACCAGAATTATAGTTCACGTTATTCATGCGAATAAACATACTGTTATTCCAGTTCAGTTTACGGTCAGTTGACAGTAAATCCCTATTAGTAGTATTAAACCATTCTTGGGCAAAATCACACAACTCCGTTGCCGAATATCCCGGACACTCTACAACAACAGATTGTTCTTTAATCTGTGCATTCATACTAAATGCCATCCACATTGACATTACGACGATAATTACTTGTTTCATTTGTTTATTATTATTAAAATTTAGGCTGTAAAAGTAGCAAAAAAATTTCAAATACACAAAAACGAATAAAATATTGGCAAAAAATCAGCCTCACCAATCCGTTCAACCGATTACTTTTTTTATATTTGCAAGATATTAAAATAGTTATCATTTCACCCTATTTTAAAAATATTGTGCATAATGAAACGAATCAATTTGAATTATCTTCCTCTTCCGGCTCATAATACTCAGGTTGCTTGAGGTCTTCTTCGCTTAAAGGAGGCAGATTTATCAAATCAGGTGTTATAATTGCCGTAGGATACATTATCTTGATTTCATTGAAGATTTTATGTGCTTCCAATCGCGTAAGATAATCACCATGACGTACAATAAAATGAGGTTCGTCAAATGTTACATAAGTCCTTTCCGATGGATAAAGGATTTCCAATTTATCCTTTATGGCGTAAGCATTGTTTTTTGCTCCCTGACCGGTGAATGTAGCAACCTTTATACGATAGCCGCGTATGGTTTTAGCCGCTTCATTATAAGCAGAATGTTGCTCTAATATGGTTTGCAGGCGACTATCCGCCACAACATCAACCTGAGAATAGGCAAAGTGAAAGCAGATGAAAAATAGCAAAAAGAATAGTAATCCTTTACCTTCCCGCATCATTGATTTGCTTTGAAGGCACTACCAATACAGGGAACGGAGACAGATTTATCATCTGCAATGCGTAAGGACCAAGAAACAGCATATTGGTAAAGGTCTTTTCCTGTTCCTTCATTATCACAATCAAATCAGCCTTTATTTCTTTTGCATAGTCAATGGTAGTAATGGTTGAGTTTTCGCTGTCCCGATATTCAACATTGAATTTCATTCTGTTTTTATCCAAAAGTGTTTCAACGCTATTTACATAAGACTTGACAATGTTTTTCATATCGTTTGACTTAAAAGAGAACAAACCAAGCACATAAATTTCCGCATTAGGAAACATTTTGGCAAATTCTATTGTCCAAGGAACTTTTTGACGAGTATCGGCTGTGCTGTCAATAGGCAGTATGATTTTTTCCAAAGCCTTATCAAAATCAAACATTTCTCTAACGGTAAGGACAGGAACAGAACTGTTGGCGATTGTTTTATAAGCATTAGCACCTGCAAAGGTTTCGTCAAAGCCGCTTTTGCCATGAGTACCAATCACCATCAGATTAGCCTTTCGCTTAATAACGGCATTGCTTAACGCTGTTGCAACCTTACCTTCCGCAATAAGATAAGAAACTTGTTTTCCGAGCATCAATGGAGTACAGGTTTCAACAAGTTTTTCAAGCCTTTTGATTGCTTCTTCTCTTGAGTCTCCAGCCACTTCCACCCACACCATACATATATTGGCATTGGTACGATTGGCTATATCAACAGCCAAATGCAACGCTCTTTCGGATGTAGAGGAAAAGTCAATTCCTACTAAAATTTCTGATAACATAACCTTAAAATTTTATGATTTCAACACAAAAACTCCACTTATCAAAAAAGTATTATCTTTGCATTTTCAATCTGTTTTACGGCAGCAAATTTATAACATTTATTTTAATTGAACAAATTTTAGAAGGAAAATTTTATGAACGACAACTTAAATCCCAGTAAATCAAGGCTTAATGCCAGCGAAAAAGAATACGAAAAGGCTTTGCGTCCTGTGCATTTTAACGGATTTTCAGGGCAAAACCAAATAATTGATAACTTAAAAATTTTCGTTGCAGCAGCCAAAGAACGCTCCGAAAGTTTAGACCACGTACTTCTTCACGGACCTCCCGGATTAGGAAAGACCACTCTATCACATATAATAGCAAATGAATTGGGTGTAAATCTCAAATTGACATCCGGACCTGTGCTTGACAAACCCGGAGAGTTGGCAGGGATATTAACCAATCTTGAAGCCAATGACGTACTGTTCATAGATGAGATTCATAGGCTTTCTCCCGTTGTGGAAGAATACCTTTATTCTGCTATGGAAGACTACAAAATTGATATTCTTATTGAGTCCGGTCCCAATGCCCGCAGCGTTCAAATTACCCTTAATCCCTTTACGCTCATTGGGGCTACTACTCGGTCGGGCTTACTCACCGCTCCATTGCGTTCTCGCTTTGGAATAACCTGTCGCTTGCAGTATTATGACCATCAGACCCTTAATTCCATTGTTAAGAGGTCAGCATCCATACTCAATACTCCCATAGAAGACTCCGCTGCAATAGAAATATCCCGCCGTTCAAGAGGCACCCCGCGTATTGCAAACCTTTTATTGCGGCGTGTGAGGGACTTTGCACAAATCAAAGGTAATGGAACAATCACGTTAGACATTGCTCGGTTGGCGCTGGAAGCCCTTAACGTGGATAAGAACGGCTTGGACGAGATGGATAATCGCATCTTATTGGTCATAATTGATAAATTTAAGGGCGGACCTGTTGGTATCACAACCATAGCAACAGCAGTTGGTGAGGACACAGGAACTCTTGAAGAGGTATATGAGCCATTCCTTATTCAGGAAGGGTTTCTTATGCGTACGCCACGCGGCAGAGAGGCTACAATGCTGGCTTATAGTCATTTGGGTAAGACTTACGCTAAACAGAATCAAAGTAATCTTTTCACGAAATAAAGCCTACTGAATACCAATTACGACTTCACATTCCTATAATCAAGTTTCAGGATTCTGTAATCAAGTTTCAGAACGCTATAATTTGATTATAATTTTCTATAATCAAATTACAGCGTTCCGGAATCAAGTTTCAGGATTCTATAATCAAGTTCTATTTCAATAATGTAAGAATTACTTCACTACAAACGACCTCTTAATAATACCTTTTGAAGTAGTTATTACTGTAATATAATTCCCTGACACAAACTTTGAAGTGTTGATTTTTACCTCTTTTTTGTTTGGTTCGGTTGTGTAAATTGTTTGTCCGTTGGAATTTATTACTTCAACCTTCCGCATTGGAAGAGTGGTTTCAATTGTTAGTTCTTTGTCCGTTGGATTTGGATAAAGTTTAATTGGTATTTCATTAAAAACATTAGTCAAACTATTTGAATCTTCTTTATCGCAAGGATATACAAACGACTTTGTTTCGCCGTAATGAGAAAAACTCATATCATCCCTGAAATATGCACGGAAATAATAGGTCGTGTCGCAATCAATAGAATCTGCAGGTAAGTGATAAGTGTAGTAGTTTTGATTTGTCATTGCAAACGGAACATTATTAGCACTGTTAATGTAAAAGGTTGTAGAATCCTTGCCATAAACCAACCCTATTTGTGTAAGCATCGGTTCGCCCCATTCAACAACTCTGATTGGCAACGATATTTCCTTTGATGCCGTATCTACAACAGGGTTTTCTGTCTGCACATTGGCAGGAATTGGTTGCCACGCCGTATCTATGATTGGAAAGAGATAGAAAGTATTAAAGACATTAACTGTGTCTTGATAACCAAAATACTGATACATTGGCATCCAATTACCATCACTCAAAACCATTGGCCATGTTTCTCCTTGTGTTGATGCGTTAATACCATCTATAGCAAATACATAGGCATTGCATGTATCTAAACTTTCTCCTGCATAAGCATCTAATATTGTTGTTACTGCAAAAAATGTATCCTGAACAAAAATAGGATTTTCAAAATAAAGTTCTAAATATTCTGGGCATCCTATACAGGAACACTCTGTAAATGTTGGAGGATAACATTTATTAAATAAATTAAAAGTATCATATCTTGCCTCTGCAATAACATTATCTAATCCTTGTCTTATTTGTAAATACAAAGGAGTGGTACATAATGAGTCTTTCTCTATGTCTCCAAAAAATCTATTCTCATTGGATATTAAAGCAGATATTCCGATTATTTTAATAGTAGTATCCGTTACATATTGTTGAGCAATTGCGCTCAAATTTATTAAGTTTTGAATAGATCCAACTGTACCATAGGATGTAACTGGAAGTAAATGAATTCCATTAGAAAAAGGCACAGGTAAAAGATACCTTGCACTATCTGGAGGAAACCAACCTGCTCCATCTCCATGCGTAAATGCAGGTTGTTGACATAGTGCCAAGAATGAGACCAATGTTGCTATAATTAAAAATACTATCTTTTTCATAAGGCAAAGTAATTACAAATCATGAATAATGGAACTGAATAATCTCTCTCTGAGAAGGATATAGTAGTTTTGACACCGTGTCAAAAATAATCTTTTGAGTATAAGGTTGTCCTGTCGGCGACTGAATTTACTTTACCTCACTTTGAATAGAATTTTGTGCAAATGCACCTGCATTCAATCCCATAAATAATACGAGGGCGAATGCTTTTACTGACAATAAATTTACTTTTTTCATGTATCAATATGTTAAAAATTACGGCTGCAAAGGTACAAACATTTTTTCAATTAAAACAAATTTCTAAAAAAAAAGTTTTACTTTACCACAAACGACCTCTTAATAATACCTTTTGAAGTAGTTATTACTGCAATATAATTCCCTAACACAAATTTTGAAGTATTGATTTTTACTTCATTTTTGTTTGGTTCATTGATGTAAATTGTTTGTCCGTTGGCATTTATTACTTCAACCTTCCGCATTGGAAGAGTTGTTTCAATTGTAATTTCTTTGTCCGTTGGATTTGGATAAAGTTTCGCAATGTTTTCATTCAATACTTCGGTTAAGCCGTTTGTTGTTGTGTATGAAATCGGTGTTGAAAAACTTCCTTGACATTGATAACTTACCCCCTTCACAATGTAAGTATAAGTCTCTCCCCAAACTATATTCGTATCAACATAAACATTCGTATCAACATTTGCAATGAATTGGTTGTCCCGCAGAATTTGATAACTCAAAGCATCTCCAGTCCAAGATAATACTAAACTTACATTGGTATCTTCAACGATTGAAAGGTTGGTTGGTTGTGCAACCTCTACATTATAACCGAATGTTCCTATCTCACCATAATTCGTTTTAATTAACGTATCAACTCCACTATTTATATCATATTGTTGATAAATATATGTAGTTAAAAAGGTTCTGTAATAAATTGGTGTGTTGCATGGAAAGTTATAATAGTTTTGTAGTCTGTGAAAGAATTTGTAGTTGTATCGTAAGGGTAGTTTATCACACTTACTAAAGGGTTTTCAAGCGTCAAACCTCCAGTTGTGTCGGTTGAATATATAAAACCAACTTCGGAAGGTAAGGTTAAGCAATTTGAAGTATCTATATCAATTACAAAAGCAAATGTTCCATTAGTTGTGTCATCGGTTATTGTCGTTGTTGCTCGACTAAAGATTGGTGTTGTGTCAAGAATGGGAAATAAATATAATGACGGAGCGCACCAACTATATACAGAATTCATAAAATAAAAGGGTGAACTTGGGGATTGATTATAAGTGGAAAAAGTGTCTTGTGTAAAATATATCCAATCATTCGGATTAGTATTATTACGTGCTTTTACTAATATTTCTGGATGTTCACAACAATCTGTTTTGAGTGTTCGAGTATCTCTACTATCATAAATATAATTATCACTACAAGTTAGTTCACTACCATACGCTGGCATATTCATTACGGTATAAAAAGTATCTCTAATAAAAATAGGGTGGTCAAAAAATAATGCTAAATAGGCTTGCGATACCAGCAAGTTGGGAAAACTTGGATTTATTGGTGGAACTGTACCATATATCAAGGAATTTACTGGAAAATCATTGTTAATTTGTTTTCGTAACTGAAAAGTCTCCATTGTACTATCACACAATCCTTGCAAATAAGACATTGTATGAATAATATGAACAAGACCTGCAATTCCTCTGATGGCAATAATAGAATCAATGATATAAGGTTGTGCAACGGCAGAATAATAGTGAGCGCTTATCAATGAAGAAAGATTATTAATTGTGTCAAAATTAGGATGCACACTATCGCAAGAAATAGGTAATAAAAAATTATTGGCATAAGGAGACGTTGGTACAATCGCAGGCTGAGATATTGCCGTTTGCCAGCCTAATACTATAACAATTATTAAAAATATCTTTTTCATTTCTTTATCCTCCTTTCTTAATTACATATTATTGGTATTGGTAAAATAGTCTTTATTACGTTTTGTGTATCCCAATTTATGTTTATTTGTGGCGTTGATTGCGATGTAGGCAATTTCCCGGAATTCAAAGAAAAAGGTTGTGTTTGTTCATTCTCTGGAATATTACAATCTCCATTTATAGTATTTCTATCTCCATACCATATAAAAAACTCTGCATCTGGTATATTTGCACCAACTACTGCAAATCTTTGATTACTTGAGTCTAATACACATATTCCACTTAAAGAATCATTGGTATTTGGTATGGAATAATACATTTTTACCAGTGAAGGTATATTATAAATATCCCAATCAACAACTGCATATTCATAGATTGGATATTGCAAAGAAGGGGTTTGTTCAATTAATAATATGTGGTTATCAGAAGGGTCATAAGCCATATCTCTAATAATTATATTCTGATTTTGATAACCATTAATGTACTGTGATTGATTTATTGTCAATCCTACAACATCAAAAACAAGACATAATGTTTTTGTATTAGCGTTAGCATCAAATGTTGTTCCTGCAATTCCAATATCATCTCCCTGTGTTGCTTTACAATGAAAATTGTCTATTGCATTCTCTGTAAATGGCTGTATAGTGCCGTTATTAATTGGTATATTTGTTTTATCGTATCTGCGGACAATAAAATCTCCTGCTTCAGTATATTTTTTTCCAACAGTTACAACATAATGATTAGTTAATTCTAAATCATCCATTCTTTCGGCAGGGTCATTACTATAATATATCCTATAAAACCAACCCAAAGCCTCATTACTATGCAAAAGAAATTGCATAGGATGATATGGTTGAGTTACATTCGTATCTGTTCCGATAGCAACAATTTGAGTAGCATTATTATAAATATATGCTTCTATTTTGTCTATAGATATTGAAATGGGAATTTTGTCATACTCAAACTGCAGAGTATTATAAAACAAATCATTTATATTTGCTTTAGCTATAAAACCTGTCGTATTCTTAAAATTTCCACAGAAATAAAGATAATTATTCAAAATAACCATATCTTTGACTTCAAATGCAGTATCTAATATTACGACATCGGTTGTTACATTGTTAGAATCTATTCTGTAAAATGTACATGGATTTCCCGTGGCAAAATTATGTGAAAATGCAATAGTAGTTGTTGGATTTTCCATAACTACTTTTTGAGTTGAATATAACTCATGAGTTACGCCTTGCACAGATTGAACTTTACTGATTATTTGCGTTTGTGCAAATGATACACCAAGACTAATGCCTATCATTGATACACAGGCAAGTGCTTTTCCAAAAAATAAATGTCTTTTTTCATTATAAATTATGATTTAAAATTAGGTTGCAAAGATACAAACATTTTTTCAATTAAAACAAATTACTGAGAAAAAAAGTTTTACTTCATCACAAACGACCTCTTAATAATACCTTTTGAAGTAGTTATTACTGCAATATAATTCCCCAAAACAAACTTTGAAGTGTTGATTTTTAGTTCATTTTTGTTTGGTTCGGTTGTGTAAATTGTTTGTCCGTTAGAATTTATTA
>JAISTG010000071.1 GCA_031272705.1 Bacteroidales bacterium
TTGCGGCTGACAGAATCTTTGATTTCAAACAAAAAATCGGCTTTTTCTTTGTCAATGCCGCCGTCGAACATCGTTTCGCGAAGCAATGCGATGTCGGCTTCGCTGATTGCGCCGTCGGCGAAAAGGGATTTTTTGAGTTGTTGTAAGTCTGTGTTCATCATTTTATTTTATAATATATGTCCTGCATTAAAAAATTCTTTAGGCAAATAAATGTTTTTGATATTCTTATCAATCACATCAACAAATAAATTAGCAATTTCTTCAACTTTAAATCCGGCGATTCCGCAGCCTATTTTCGTAACTAAAAATCGTTTATCAGGATTTTTCTCTGCAAATTCAATAAATCGTTCAACATAAGGCTGTATATCTTCGACCGTTTTAAACATTGTCGGTATTGCATACGTTTGTCCTTGCAACCCTTCTCCCTGTCCTTGAATTGCGCCCCATTTTCTTCTCGCTACCCTTGCTGCACCGCCAGCATGATTGCCGTGAATGTTACTGCCAAATACAAATATCTCATTATCAGTCAATTCAGTAATGGTGTCGGATGAAACTTGTTTTTCTAAATGGCTTTGAGTTTCATTTATATGAGCAACAAAATAATTCTCTTTATCCACAAGCCATTCGCATGGAAGCGTTTTGCCACACATCATATCTACAACACATATATCGTTCCAATATAATTCACCGTTTTTTTCTATTGCAGGAATAAGTCCCAAATCTTCCCATTCCTTGATAAGATACTCAATATCAGACTGATTCATTGCACCATCACGTACAATAAAATCATCAAACCATATTTTTTTTATTCGCCTAACATTTTTTCTGTATTGCTCAAAACCACCACGATAGCATTTTTCTATATTTGCTATAGGAATAATTACATTGATAAATTCTATTGCTACTGCCATAAATTACTACTTTTAAAGTTACAACGCATCCTCTGCATTACTCGGTTTTGTACTAAAATTACCATTCCTTTGCAACGTCAATTCATACGTTAATATCTGATTTTTAAGATATTGCGGGTCGTCCTTTCCGAATGACTCGTCGGCGACAAAACCACCTTTAAGCGTTCCTGTCTCCAACTCTTTCATTACTTTTTCAGGATTCCAACCTCGTCCGTAATAGAAAAAAGGTTGATATGTCCCATTTGGCATTTCAAAAGTGTAAGAACTATTTGCTCTGATATAAGCATGACGAACCACTTTGTCGTTTTGCTTAATTGTTACCAAAACATCAGAATTTGACGTCATTACTTCAATTTGAGAACAGCCATAATCATCGCAAGATGGATTTCCGCCATAAGAATCAGCATAAGGGGTATCGCCTGTTTGCAATGAGTTGTCAATGTATTGATTATAAACATTTTGCTCTACTGACGCCTCTTCATCTAAAAAAGGCTCTTGTTGCTGCTGTTTCGATTCGCAGGATAAAAATATTCCTGCACAACTTGTAACAAATACAAGTTCTAAAATTCTAAATCTGTGTAAATTTATTATATTCATAAATGTATATTTGTTTTGCTTAATTTTACAACCATTTTGCCACACCACCATGATGTGAACATGTTCCACGTCTATTCCTGCTAAAACTATATGTTCCGTCTCTACATAATGCTGTTGCTCCTGCCGGAGCGGAGTCATATTTTGTAGGTGATTGTACCCTCTCTCCGTAACTATTTGTATAATAACGAACAGGAGAAGTTGGGGAGATTGATTTTGTAGTTGGGGTTGGTTTTTGTTTTGTCAAATATTTTGAGGCAACATAACCAACATAGCCCTTATAAGAAACACGTATCCATTCACAATCACAATCTTTTGCAATAGTAACAGGAGTTCCTTTTGGTATTACTACCAAAACTTTGCTTTTTATATTATCGGCACGTCTCAAATTCAAACCGGTAGAGGTGTACTTGATAATATTCTGAGAATAGACACTTGCTATTGTCAAAAATATGAATGCTACGGTTAATATAATTTTTCTTATTCTATTCATTTCCAAATGATAATAAATAATATATTAAATCAATACCCGCCAATACAATCAGGGCTATACCTACGATTATACATGCAATATTTACAAAATACTGCGGAGTACGTTTTTTGTATTTTCGTTTCTTATATATTAGGCGGGGTAATACCATCCACACAAATAATCCGAGTATTGCTTTGATAATTATTCCTGCCATAAACTTAATTTAATTGTACTATTTGTCCAAATATTCCTAAATATGTATCTGTCCTTGGATTGAGACTTATTATATCCACATGGGTGATTGAAAACAAAAACAGATTCATCCGTTTATTCACATCAACTATACTCAACATGCCTTCTTTTTCTTTAACTTTTTGATGGACAGTTGCTGCATCCGGATTTGTGAGAAACATTGCTATAAGTAACCCACAAATTAAAATTGATGTTATAAAGTTTAATATTCTACTCAATTTTGTTTTTTCTTTTTTACTCATTTTTTTTTTACTCAAAAATAAAAAGGACGTTACTTTTTAGGGCAACGCCCTTGTGATTCAACATTTTCTTTTCAATCAATTTTAATGATTTATAATTTCATTTACCTTCGATTGAATTTCACGATACTCGCTGCCGAGTGCTTGCTTACGTTCTGCACCATTGCCATAATCGCCTCTGATAACTCTTTTGGCTTTTTCCTCTATTGTTCCTTTTGGAAGCGTTGCAGAAGATGTTGTGCTTGCACTTGTAACAGGTTTCACCGTAGCAGGCTGACTGTTTTGAGAGGGTGATGTAGCAGGTTTAGTTAGTTCAGCAGGTTTAGTTGCGGGGTGCTCACTTGCAACCTGTGAAATAGTTTCTTCTGCTTCGGGAGAAACCGGCTCAGTCGGTGTTTGAGGAACAGATTCCGCGGCTTGTTTGGCTGCTTCTACTGCTTGTGCTACTGCTTCTACTTTTGCCTGTGCTTCAGCAACGGCTTGCTTTTCTTCTTCAGTAGTTGCGTTGGCATTTGCCACATCTATTGCTTCTTGAGCCGCTACTATTTTTGCCTCTGCTTCATCAAAATTCACATTCGGATTTTGAAGTTCAGAGGTAATTTCGGCTACTTTTGCGTTTACTTGTTCTGTTTTTTCGGTTACAATTTTATTCGTACCGTTTGAAGAACAATTTTTAACACAAATAATAATAACAACAATTGCCACTACTACAAGCAAAAGCCAAAGCCACCATTTGGATTTTTTGGTTTCAGAAAATAATGGTTTCAAAACAGGTGGTATTTCTTTTGCTTTATTTTTTATATTATCCAACAAAGCCTTTTCTGTTTTGTCTAACCTACCATCACCTTGAATTTTAGAAAGTAGCCATTTTGCCTCATCTGTGTCAATTTCTCCCGGCGATTGCTCATCTTCTAACAGAAATGTACTTATTGCCTCAACAAAAAGTGTTTTCCAACTTTCGTGATTAGATTTGCTCGAAACAGCATTGTTCAATTCAAAAAGAAAATCTGCTCCTTTTTTGTCGATTTTGCCATCAGAATACAAAACTTCGCGAAGTTGTTTTACTTCTTCTGCGTCAATAACGCCATCAGCGAGAATAGACTTTTTTAATGCTTGTAATTTGATCTCTTTTGGAATATTGAATCTATCCTTCTTTTCTTCTCCTTTGGAGAGGTTAAATTTATTATCTGCCATAACTTTACTGATTTTTAGGTATATTGTTCAATTAAAGCAGGCAAACTACCCTGTGAGCCGCGACCCAGCGCTTCAAATTCCCATTCTTCACCTAAACGGTACAGACGTCCAAATTCAACAGCATCTTCATTTTTGAAGTTTTCCGAAAGTGTGTAACGCATAATTTCGGCGCCAGTCTTTTCATTGATAATCCGCAAATAACAACCTTCTACCATTCCGAAATTCAATGCGAGCGTTCTTCTGTCTCGATTTTCGTCATTCGGATATTTGCAAATAGTTACTACGATAATGATTTGTTCAACGCGGGGATCTACCTTTGAGAGGTCGAGTATCATATCTTCGGTATCACCCTCCTCGCCTTCTTCACTTCCTTCTTTTTCATCAACAGCACCATATAATGCTTCATCTTGCGAGAGCGGTCGCAAACTTTTTTCAGTTTTCCATTTACCTTGTTTCTTACAGCCATAAAAAACAAAGAAACCATCATCGGGGATTTTAAAATCGCTGCCAATCATAAATGCTGACACATCTAAATCGAATTGAGGTCCATCGGGGTTTTCATTCTCTTGCCACCCCAAGCCTATGCGGGCTTGTAATAACCCACCCTGACTCTTTGTAAGGTCAAAGCGTTCGCCCTTTTCTACTTGTTTTGCTAAATCAAATCTTGCCATTGTAGTTAAGTTTTAAATTATTGATAATACTCTACTAAACCACCCAGCCCGTCTTGATATGCTAAGTCGTATGCTTCAAAAATCCATTCGTTTCCACTTTTGTAGAATCGTCCAATAATTAAAGCATTAGTTCCAGGAAATTTCTCGTCCAAAAGGTACTGACAAAGGACTTCGTCTGTTGCAGTGTTGTAAACTCTTGCGAAAGAATTAGCAATCATGCCAAAGTCTTGTTTGCGTTCCTCTGCTTGGTCGATAGTGATAGCAAACACAATTTGTGCTGCTTGTGGATTGAGTTTCGACAACTCAATGTTAATCGTTTCGTCATCTCCCTCACCAACCCCTGTACGATTGTCGCCATTATGCGTTACTGCGCCATCAGGACTTTTGAGGTTGTTATAGAAAACGAAATACTCGTCTGATAGCAATTTGCCATTCTCGCCAAGAACGAAAACGGATGCATCGCAGTCAAACTGATGTGGAGATGCCCCTTCACTGACATCCCATCCTAATCCTACGGTAATTTTACTAATACCGGGTTTCTCTTTTTGGAGGTTAATACTGCCTCCTTTCTTCAAATCTATTGACATATTTTTCTTATTTTTTAAGTAATTATTGAAATTTATATAATTTATTTTTATTTATTTTCTTTTTTTGGCGATGATGGCAACACTTCTTTAACAGTAGCATTTTTTTTGCGGGCATCTGTTGGTGGAGGAGGTGGTGGCATATTGCGATTTGTGTCTCTACTCCTTGTCTCCGATTTTGATTTCAATGTTTTCCCTACAGGAGGAGGTGGTGGCGGAAGAGGTGGTGGTGGCGGAGGAGGAGGCGGAGGGGGTGGAATGGCTTTTTTCTTTGCCTTTGCTATTTCTATTTGCTCTAAGCAATAAACATCATTTGGCTTTATTTGCAAAGCCTCATTGTACGCATTAATAGCCATATCATACGACTTATTTTTAAGATGACTGTCCCCGTTTTTAACCATTGTATTAAATTGTATTTCAACTTTTTGCAAAACAGACTCAATTTCTTTTATTTTTGCCTTTGTCTCATGGTGTTTTGAATCAATTTTTAAAATCTTTTCATATTCATCTTTTGCGTCTGCCAATTTCCCCTGTGCAAATAATTTTTCAGCAATAGCCAACAACCTTCTTATTTCTTCCAGTTGTTGTTTTTGTTTTTTTATTATTCCTTTTGTTTCAAGAATTTTATTGCGAATTACAGCATTATCATCAATTTCTCTGGCTAAATCAAGAACATTTAAAGCACTTTCGAGTTCCCCCCTTTCAAAATATTTTTCTGCTTTATTAAGCAACGATTTATACTGTTCTTGCCTGATTTTCAGTTCGTTTTGTTTGTCTTTCAATTTTCCTAAAAGTTCCTTATACAAAACGTTATCCCCATCTAAATCTATCGCATTTTCCACATTTGTCAGCGCATCCTGTAATTGTCCTTCTTTATCTAATTCTACCGCACGACCATAGAATTTTTGCGCTTCCCGTCGGTTTGCTTCGAGTTTTTTCTCTGCGTCAATTTTTGCCTGCTCTGCTTTTGCCGCTGCTGCTTTTGCCGCATCAATAGCACGCTGTGCGGCAATCTTGCTTTCTTCGGCTTCCGCCTTTGCTTTGCTGCGCTCTTCCTCGTTGATATAGCGTTTGAAATCTATTTTGGGATAAAACGACAGGATATTTTGAATGTCTTTGTTGGCATAGATAAATAATCTGTTATTATCAATAAGATTTTGAAATTTACTTATGACTATTTCATTTTGGAAACAATTTCCCAATAAAATAATGGCAGAAACATCTTGCAAAATATTTCTGTTCACATAATCATTATAGGTATCCAATATCAATTTAATGTCGCTACCCGTAAATTCAGCTATTCTATCTTTATAAATCAAGATTCGTCTTTTAGCAGTCGGCATTTTTGACAGCGATTCATTTATATCAACAGGAACATTATTGGTTTGCATCATATCCAACCTATTGAGCCACTCATCAGTTTTTGGTTCCATTATTTTGTATTCGGCTTCTTTTTCCTGTTCGGATAAAACACCCATTGTCCCGATTTTATTGACAACATATTTCAATAATGCCCTCTTACGAGGGTCTATTCCCAAACCTTGTTTTGTTTCAGGTTTGCCGTCTAACAGGAAATAACCGGACGTATATACCAATTTCAACAAATGTAAATTGGCATTACTTGCCTCCAGGAAAACAACAATATTACCATCAGCATACCTCACACTACCATTTTCCAGAGCAAATTTACAAGTCAATTCGGCAAGAGGAATAGTGTATGAAACGATATTAAAACCTTGTTTTTTGAGATAATCGACAAGTTTTTGCTTTGATAATTCGCTTATAGACAATGAAAAAGTTAATAGTGTAGAGATATTATCCTGACTTTCAAGTGTCTTCGTAGCAAACCCATTTTTTAATATATCAATTATCTTTGAATATCGTAGAAGTTCAATAATTGGATATTCATATTCTCCGATTGAGAATGTATTATTTTCATTTTCAATCAGTTTAATAAAATTTCCATAATAGTTTGTTTTTCCTTCGCTGCAATGCTTTTGATTTTCTTTTCCGAAAGAAACAATGTTTGAATAAGGGTTGTTATAAAAATATAACCATAAAAAATCATTGTTCTCATTTTTTATCGGATACGACAGATTATTCTCGTCAGCGCAAACAGCGCCGACGAGAAAATCCGTATCAATATGCAATGCCAAATAATTTTTCATTATTTTATGCCTTAAAAATTTCAGGGATTAATATCTCTTCTAAATAGCACAAACCCTCTGCAATTAAAATTGGTATCCGGTATTGAATATCTTTGTCTGGTTGTTTGTTTCTCCTTGCTTTATCATATTCTGGGTCTGTTTCAATAAAAGATTTTAATTTCCCTTTTAATTCACTGATACGAGTTTCAAGTGGAGTGCAATTTCTGACCAATCCTGACCTTGCTCCAATAAAGTCGATAAAAATGCGTATAAATTCCTCGAAATTTTCCAAATGTTTCAAATGTTCCAAATTGAAATTCCTGACATTATTAAAGTAACTGTTATTTAATGTTTCGAGTTCCCCTATTGCTTTGAGTTGTCCGTTAACTAAATATTTGATATTTTTCTCAGCAAAAATATCAGATTTATCGCGAGTTTCTTTCAGTTCATCTTTCGATTTAGGTTCTAAATCGTTATTATACACAGATAATCCTTTAGCAACTTCTGATTTATTATCTTTCGATATATCATCGCGATAAATTACCCGAATGTTTTCACCTCCTTCTCCAAAACCGGCACGGAAACAATTCTCATAATATTCTGTACTGCCCAAGATATTACTTTGTCGACTCTTTAACCAATGGAATAATCTTCCTCCTTTGCCAAATGGCAAAATATGGACTTCATTTATTGTATTGAGATTATTATCCTTGATTGTTTTAGCTGACAGTTTGGCGGAATAATACACCAACAAACCGGTTACATACGCGGGAATTGCATAGACAAATGGCGCTTCTCTAAATAAAGAAGCGTAGAATGAACTGAATGTGTCATCTGTCAATTGGTCAAACAGAGAGTTTAAGTAGAAAGGTGCTTTTCGTCCGTCTGTCAATATTTCGTCAATATTTTCAATGTGTATTTTGTTTTGTCCATTGTGATATTTGACAATTGCCTTCCTGAAAGTAGCCGATTTGATAACAGCATCGAAAAATACATTGGCAGCAAGGCGAATGGAACTTTGTTTGTACAGTTTGGGGACGGTATCGCCTCGTTGATTAATATAGTTTGCAAGTAAAAGTATATCACTTGTACTGCCACCTATGTCAATTCCTAAAAACAAACAATTATTATCCAAACTTTGCCGTTGGCTTAGAGCATATCGGCAAACCGCTTCCGATTCGGTGTGTTCGGAAATATTTTCAGGTCTCTGTTGTATTCCATCCTCGAAAATTGGGGTAATTTCGGGAAGTTGTCCAGAATAAATGTTGTTATAATTTCCCAAATCGGACGGACTCATAGAACCTGGGTACGACCATCTTAATGCAACAGGTTTGTAATGTTCTGCATACAAATCTGCACAAATAGAGAGCCATAATGCTTTCAGATAAGCGGTCTTTTTTCTAACTCCTTCAACATCGGACAACCATTTCATATTGTAATGAAGCGTTCCTGCCTGTGTCTTGATTTTAATTTTGTCCATTTCTTTGACAAGGATATTTTTCTCATTCACTGCAACACCGCCGGCAATTTCTTTGTCTTCATTGTTTTCCACATATCGTCCATCGTGTTCGTGCAGCCACGATTTAATTTGTCCTTTAATATCTGACTCATTAGAGAAAAATAATAATTCGTCCTGTTCAGCAGTCAAGCCACTTGTTGAATCAATTCCCACTAATGCTAATCTGTGATTTTCAAATTTTATCGGGAAAACATCTGTTGGATTTTTTTCGAGCGTGTAATGTGCACAAGAATTATTACTGCCAAAGTCAATTCCCACAGTTGCATTGTCAATAAGTTTTTCTGTTGTTAGATTTTTGATTTCCTGATTGCCGAATTTTGTATCGGGATTTCGTACAATTAAATATCCTACATTTTGAGATTTTCCTGCATTCTCAAAGCGAATTTCTAAACCTGCAATAGGGCAATCGGATTTAATAACTTCATATTGTGGCATATTTGCCAAATTTGCCGGATAGGTTACCAATTCTATAATTTCCAAATTTGCCTGATTACGTTCTTTAACATCGCTGTTTGAATAGACAACTTTGTCACCTTGATTTAGATTAGTAGTAATAATTTTTTGGTCTTGACCTCTTTTATAAAATGGAACAAATTTCAGACCTTGTACATTATGAAGCGGAAATTCAGTATATAAGTAATATGCCTTCCAATTGTCTGAAATAAAATCAGGCCACATCATTACTTTTCCACCGCCTCCCTGTGTTTTTTTATCTTCAGCCCAAATAATATCATATTCTTTGGTGTTTAGTTTATATGGTTGTCCGTCAATTTCTACCGATAAATCGACAATCAACTTATTGCCGTCTTTTATTGAAGCATCAATTGACATATTTCTTTGACTACCCGAAATCAAATTGTCAATTCTCTGCCCAAACATTTGGATTGCTTCTATTGTCAATGGTAACGCAAAATACTTCTTGTGATTATTGCTTACATCATTGACCTGCAAATAATAAACAGCAGCATTGGAAAGCGGTTGTTGATAATCTAATGATTCATACCAGCCAACAACAGAACCGCTGTCCTGCAAAATATTTTGCAAATCACTAATCTCATTCGCTATTTTATTTATGTCATCCGGACGGTCAAAAGTAAAATCGCCACTTTCTCTCAGTTGATACACTTTTTGGTGCGAATCAAGCAATGCTTTGTATGGCATTGCAAGATTGGAATATTTTGCTACTGTACCGTTCTTTTGCAAGCCGTTTTCCTTGCGTTCTATGGATTGTTGCCAATCTCGCAACTCTTTCTTCAATCCCGACAAATCCAACTTATTGTTCGGACGACCGATATTGATATT
>JAISTG010000086.1 GCA_031272705.1 Bacteroidales bacterium
AATAACTTTCTGTAACGTTACAATAACTCTCTGTAACGTTACAGAAAGTTGTTGTAACGTTTTTTACGGTTTTCCGTACGACCCAAAATCCTTTCGGAACACTCTTTAATAGTTTGATAATCATACTTTTAGTTTTTGATATGTTTTTTTTGGTTTGTTGGAGTGAGTGCAAGACGCACAAAATAGTTTTCATAATATAAAAAATGGTATAGAAGGTTTTTAAAATAATTTTTATACTGTTAAAAATAGTATGGAAGTTTTTTGAAACTTACGCGTCAGCCTTTGGTGTGAGTGCGACACGCACCGGCAGCTAAAAATGTAGATTTTTGTTTTAGTTTGTGTAACAAAAAAGAGAACTTTTGGGAACAAAATAGAGGAAATTGTGGAATAGAATAAGATAAAAGAGAAAATATTTATCTTTTATATACATTGAAATTGTATCAGTTAGAAAAAAAATGAAAAAAAAGTTAAAAATAATTTTGGCAGTTCAAAAAATAATTGTACTTTTGCAACCTCAAATTTAGATATTTTGTAAAAAAGGTCTGGTAGTTCAGTTTGGTTAGAATACATGCCTGTCACGCATGGGGTCGCGAGTTCGAGTCTCGTCCAGACCGCCAAGAAAGCAAAGAGCAACTAAATAACAGGTTGCTCTTTTTAGTATAAACCTTGTTTAAATTATTTTTTATACCTTTGCACTTCGTTAGAAACTAAAAAAAACAAATGAATTATAACACAACAAGAAACAGATTAGTCATTAGTGAGTACGGACGTAACGTTCAAAATATGATAAACCTCGCTCTGACAATGGAAGACAGAGAAAAAAGAACAACTTTCGCTTATATAATCGTAGATACTATGAGTAAAGTTAAACCTGCTGTGAAAGAACAACCCGATTATCGCAAAAAATTGTGGCATCACTTGTTTATAATGAGTAATTATGAACTTGATGTGGATTCCCCCTACCCTTTGCCTGACCACGATCCGCGAAACTTCAAACCTTCTCATATTCCATACCGAAGTAACAAAATAGCCTTCCGTCCTTATGGCAGTATAATTGAGCAAATGATAGAAAAAGTGATTTCACTGAACGACGGAGAAGAAAAAGATACCCTCATAGGTATGATAGCACAACAACTTAAACGTGCATATCTACTTTGGAATGTGGCATCCTGCGATGATGAAACCATTTTACGTCATTTTGAACATCTGTCAAACGGAAAATTGGAACTGAGAGACGATTTCAAACTCAAAAGTACAGGTGCTATACTCGCATCTAATACTAATAACAAAAAGAAAAGCCGTAATAACAACGGAAAAAACAATAACGGCAACGGCAACGGTAAAAGCAATAATTATAAGTTCAAAAACTTTCGTAAAAATATAAAATAAAGAATGAGTTCATTTTTAATTCATGGAGGTAAGTGTTTATCGGGCGAGATAGTGCCACAAGGTGCTAAAAATGAAGCCTTGCAGGTTCTCTGTGCCGTACTGCTTACCAAAGATGAAGTAAAAATAGGCAACATACCAAATATAAGAGATGTTAATAAACTTATAGAAATACTTACTTTTCTTGGAGTTAAAATCCGCCCCGATATAAACAGTAAAAAGGCTGATGCTTATATATTTCAGGCTGACGAAATAGCATTAGAAAAAATTTATACGCAGGAATATGCAACTCTTTGTTCTCAATTACGGGGTTCAATTATGCTTTCGGGGGCTTTAATTGCACGATTTGGCAAATCTGTGGTCTATTCCGTTGGTGGAGATAAAATAGGACGACGCCGTATTGATACTCACTTTACAGGTTTTGAGAAATTGGGAGTGAAGATAGATTATTCCACAGAACAAAATGCCTTTTTATTAAAGAGCAACGGCTTAAAGGGTGATTACATTCTTTTGGATGAAGCCTCCGTAACAGGTACAGCCAACATCATAATGGTATCTGTGATGGCTAAAGGAAAGACCACCATATTTAATGCTGCCTGTGAGCCTTATGTTGTTCAACTTTGCCGTATGCTTAACGCAATGGGTGCAAATATAAGCGGCGTTGGCTCAAACCTTTTGACCATTGAAGGCGTTGAAACATTACATGGTTGTACTCATTGCCTGCTTCCGGATATGATAGAGGTAGGAAGTTTCATTGGATTGGCTGCAATAACAGCCTCCTCACTCACTATAAAAGATGTGAATTATGAACAGTTAGGCATTATTCCTGAAGTATTCAGGCGGTTAGGCATAAAAATTGAACGCAAAGGCGATGATATTTTTGTACATCAACAAAGTATTTACGAGGTTGAGCGTTTTAAGGACGGCTCTATAATGACTGTGTCCGATGCTCCCTGGCCCGGCTTCACTCCTGACTTAATAAGTATAGTTCTTGTAGTGGCTACACAGGCTGAAGGCAGCGTTCTGATACATCAAAAGATGTTTGAAAGTCGTCTGTTCTTCGTAGATAAACTTATTGATATGGGAGCGCAAATCATTCTTTGCGACCCGCATCGTGCTACCGTAATTGGCTCTGCCAGACGTTATCCTTTACGCGGTGTTCGTATGACTTCGCCTGACATTCGTGCAGGAGTAGCATTGCTTTGGGCTGCTCTGTGTGCCAAAGGCGAAAGTATAATTGACAACATTGAACAAATAGACCGCGGATACCAAAACATAGACCTGAGACTTGCTGCTTTGGGTGCGGATATTAAACGTATATAATTTTATCTGTATTCGTTTTACTTACTCTAAACACATTTATTACCATTTCTTTTTGGGATTGCGTGGAAACCAGCCTTTATCTACACGTTTTTTTTGAGCGAAAACTTCTAATATAGACCAGAAAGACGAGAAGGCAAGTACGCCAAAAATAGTTGAAATCAACACATTGTCAAACTGTATAGAAAGAACAAAGAAGCCCAAACCTGCAAAAAAGAATATCCACCAGGATTTCACACCGATATAATACTCTGCCTTAATGACCAAAGGGTGAAACAGCCCGATAATAAGAAAAGTTGCCAGCCCAATGGCAAGACCTGTGAGATTGTGTTGCAATAAAAATTCCATAGATTAGTAATTATATATTCCTTTCCAGTTGTTTTGCAGTGTTTGTTTTATGTTTTGTTCCTTTGCATTACTGCCCGGTGTATATAATATGGTGTTATGTATTTCGTCGGGCAGGAATTGTAACTGCGTAAAATTGTTTTGATAATCGTGAGCATACTTATAACCGTCAGAATAATGCAATTCCTTCATCAGTTTCGTAGGAGCATTACGCAGATGCAGCGGAACAGGCAAATCACCGCTGCGTTCCACCTCCGCCAAAGCCTGCTCTATTGCCATGTAGGTTGAATTGCTTTTAGGCGAAGTGGCTAAATAGACCGCCGTTTCGGACAATATGATGCGACATTCAGGATAACCAATCTTATTCACAGCATCAAAGCAGGCATTAGCAAGCAACAACGCATTAGGATTAGCCAAACCGATGTCCTCACTTGCTAAAATAAGCATACGTCTTGCTATAAACAGCGGATCTTCGCCCGATGCAATCATACGGGCAAGCCAATATACTGCGGCATTAGGGTCAGAGCCTCGCATACTCTTAATGAAGGCTGATATAATATCGTAGTGCATTTCGCCTTTCTTGTCGTATATGGAGATGTTTTGTTGAATAATTTTTGTAACATCTTCATTGGTGATAGTTATAGGCTCATTGTTGCTACTCATTTGCGATATAACCATCTCAATAGCATTCAATAATTTACGTGCATCACCGGTTGAAATTCGCAAAAGAGCCTCTGTTTCGGCTACAATTACGGAACGTCCCAACTTTTGAGCCATATAATCACAGGCTTTGACTGTTATGGTGAGCAATTCCTCCTTTTCAAAACTCTTTAACACAAACACCTGACAACGACTCAATAAAGGAGAAATCACTTCAAAAGAAGGATTTTCCGTAGTTGCCCCAATAAGCGTTACGATGCCCTGCTCAACAGCACCAAGCAATGAATCCTGCTGATTTTTTGAAAAACGGTGAATTTCATCTATGAACAGGATTGATCCGGAAGCCTGTTTAGCCTTGTCAATCACTTCTCTTACGTCCTTCACACCGCTGTTTATTGCCGATAGAGCAAAAAAAGGGCAGAACAATGTGTTGGCTATGATGTTGGCAAGTGTAGTTTTACCAACGCCAGGCGGTCCCCAGAGAATCATAGATGGGATTTTGCCACTCTCCAATGCACGCCTGAGAATGGAATCTTTGCCTACGAGATGTTGTTGTCCAATATAATCATCAAGGCTTTGCGGTCTTAAAATTTCTGCAAGCGGTATGCTCATAACTTTTCTTTATATTAACTATTCAAATTCAAAATAAATCATTTCTTTTTACCGACTGCAAAACTATAAAAAAAAGTTATGCGTTACTGTTTTTTACTTTAATTTTTTTAGATTTTTATTTTAGAACGCCATAATCAAGTTTTCAATTCACTAAACACCATATAATAATAACAAAGTAGCCCAATAACATCTTTTACTTTAAGTTAAATCGATTTATAATCAAATTACAGCGTGCTATAATCAAATTATAGAAATCTATAATCAAATTCCAGCGTTCTATAATTTGATTCTAATTTTCCATAATTTGATTTCAGGAAAGCAAAATACCATATAATAATACCAAAGCAGCCCGACAACATTATATTATCGGGCTGCTTTGGTATTATAAGAGCATTCTATTTTATTACAAACTTTTTCTTCACTTCGCCTTGCGTGGTTAGGAGTTTCAATGTGTAATTGCCTGATGGTAAATTAGTAATATCTATCTTTGCTTCGTGTCTATTCAACTCCTTCTCCTTGACTTTCACACCCAGATTATTGTAAATTTCAAGCGTTATTACCTTAAAATCACTTTGAATAAACAACTCATTCTTCGCAGGATTTGGATAAATTTTGCAACGGTTGTCCAAGTCTATTTGTTGTAATACTCCTTCGCAAGTATCACAACAAGGCGGACAAGTATCACAACCACAATTTTCACAACGACAACTGTCCTCTGGTGGAGGAGTAATTATAATCGTATCTGACAAAACCATAATGACTGGCAAAAGCTCTATGAACGTATGTTGATAAAGTTCATAAATGCTGTCATCCGCAAAACGTACCCATTGCTCATCCTTCATAAAATAAGGACTGTCATCAAAATAACAGTTTGGCATAGCTTGAGAATAAGGTGTCTCCCAATGATTCAATTTCCAAGCATCAATGCAACTATCATATGTCCCTCCTGCATGGCGATAATAAATAGAACTTGTTCCGCCAATTATTTGATAACTGCCTACATCTCCAGCTAAATAAAAGTCCTGTACAGGAATAGCAGTACCAAAGAAATACATATTATAACCAAGTGGGTCTATTGTTGCCTCTTGTTGATACATATTGCTTCCATAAATAGGCGTACTGCGTAAAGTATCAAAATTTGAATCCATTATATACGCTCTATAACCTGCATAAATACTAAAATCATTTCCTATTTCCTTCATGGCAATTCCACAAACATAAACAGTAGAATCAAAATGCCAATGTTGAGCATACCTTGTTATCCCATAAGTATTATAACCTGTAACGAGTCCTTGTACAGGAGGTAGCCAATACTGACCAGGTTTATAATCTATATTGTATGGCTCACAACGCATGTATCTTATATAAAGATCATGAAAATCAACATGAATGCCCCCAGCAGGACAATTATTTAACTCTTGTGGATGGTACACATAAAATGTATCAAAAGATGGATATTGTGCTTTGCCTGCAAAAGCAGCAATGGTTAATACTAATGTTAAAAATACTTTTTTCATTTCTTATTTTATTACAAACTTTTTCTTTACTTCGCCTTGCGTTGTTAGGAGTTTCAATGTGTAATTGCCTGATGGTAAATTAGCAATATCTATCTTTGCTTCGTGT
>JAISTG010000118.1 GCA_031272705.1 Bacteroidales bacterium
TAAAATTATCGCCGTACTTATTTTAAAAAGTACGGCGATAAATTTTTTTTTCGCCGTACTTATTTTTAAAAGTAGGGCGATAATTTTTTTTATCCTTCGGCTGACAAAAATTATACCGAAATTTTGTCCCTCAAATAGTGGGTTAAATATGAGCCAATGCTGTTTTGGGAATTTTTTATCATTTGTTCGGGCGTGCCGGTCGCAAGAATATAACCGCCATCTTTGCCTCCTTCGGGTCCAAGGTCAATAATATGGTCGGCAACCTTTATCACATCTAGATTATGTTCAATGACAACCATAGTGTTTCCCTTTTCTACAAGTCGTTGTAGCACGTTTAAGAGAATTCTAATGTCTTCAAAATGCAGCCCTGTGGTCGGTTCGTCCAATATGTACAGGGTATTGCCCGTGTCTTTCTTGCCTAATTCGCCGGCAAGTTTTATCCTCTGGCTCTCACCTCCCGAAAGAGTGGTTGAAGGTTGCCCAAGCGTGATGTATCCAAGCCCAACGTCCTGCACAACTTTGAGTTGCCGATGAATTTTAGGGTGATTTTCAAAGAAAATAATAGCCTCTGAAAACGACATATTCAACACATCTTTTATTGATTTGCCTTTGTAACGGACTTCAAGCGTCTCCCTGTTATAACGACTCCCGTTGCAATCTTCACAAGTTACGTAAACATCGGGCAAAAAGTTCATTTCAATCGTACGAACTCCCGCTCCCTGACAGGTTTCGCAGCGTCCGCCCTTTACATTAAAGGAAAAGCGTCCGGCTTGATAGTTCCTTATTTTTGCCGTCGGCAGAGATGCAAAAAGTTTTCGCACCTCATCAAACACGCCAATGAAGGTTGCGGGATTGCTTCGTGGGGTTCTGCCTATTGGACTTTGGTCTATTTCTATCACTTTGTCTATATTGTCAATGCCTTCAATGCTTTTGTAAGGCAAAGGCTGTTTCTCACTGCGATAAAAGTAACGACTGAGAATGGGATGCAGCGTTTGATTTATCAGAGATGACTTTCCACTGCCCGAAACTCCTGTTACACAAATAAATGTTCCAAGAGGCAGAGTTAGATTCACGTCTTTGAGATTATTACCGCTTGCTCCCAAAAGTTTTAATTCCTTTCCGTTGCCATTGCGTCTTTGTTTTGGTACTTCAATTTCACGTTTGCCGTTAAGATAATCGGCTGTTATTGACGGCTGTTCAAGAATCTGTTTCGGCGTTCCCTGTGCTACAATCTTGCCTCCGTTAATTCCTGCCGCAGGACCAATATCTACCACCCAGTCCGATTGCATTATCATATCCTTATCGTGTTCTACAACAATAACCGAGTTTCCCATATCACGCAAACGTTTCAACGATGCAATAAGTCGCTGGTTGTCTCGCTGGTGAAGCCCTATTGAAGGCTCATCTAAAATGTATAGCACATTAACTAACTCTGAACCGATTTGGGTTGCAAGTCTTATTCGCTGTGATTCCCCTCCCGACAAAGTGCGGCTTGCTCTGTTGAGATTCAAATAGCCAAGCCCCACGTCAAGCAGAAACTTTATTCTCGTGTTTATTTCTCTCAATATCTCCTTTGCAACTTCCTGTTTGCGGAAAGGCAGTTTTTCATTCAGCGAACCGCACCATTGAGCAAGGTCTGTCAAGTCCAAAGATGACACTTCCGCAATATTTTTTCCGTCAATCTTAAAAGAAAGTGATTCTTCCTTCAATCGTGTTCCGTGACATTGCGGACAAACGTTTTTATTCATAAACGAAGCCGCCCATTTCTGTATTCCGGCAGGCAGATTCTCACTAAACTGAGATGCAATGTAGTTAGTAATGCCGTAAAAGTTCGCATAATCATAAGCCGATTGCACAGTTGTACCGCTGCCATAAAGAATAAGGTCAAGATGTTCCTGTTTCAAATCTCTGAGCGGCGTTTCCAATGAAAAATTATAAACATTGGCAAGACTTTGAAGTTGTTTGAATATCCACGAATTAGCGTTATATTTCCCTATTGGCAACAATCCGCCCTGCAAAATACTCAAACTGCTGTCGGGAATAATCTTTTCAATATCTACCTGTGTTATTTCGCCGAGTCCGTTGCACTTCGGACAAGCTCCATAGGGCGAATTGAATGAGAAAGTGTTTGGTTCTGCATCGTTAAACGTTGTTATGGCAGGTACATTTGAAGTTTTGGAAGCATCTAAAGCCTGATTAAATGCCTTGTATTCCTTGATTTCCTTTTTCCTGTCATCATTATCAATGATCATAACTGAGCCTTTGCCGTGCGAAAACGCAGTTTGCAATGATTTTTCAAGCCGACTGTGATTATTTTCCGTTATATTAAGAATGTCTATCACCACTTCAATATCGTGAATCTTGTATCTGTCCAACTGCATTCTGCGTTCAATGTAAGTGATATGCCCATCAACACGCACCCTGACAAATCCTTTTTTGGCTATTTGTTCAAATAATTCTCTGTAATGCCCCTTTCGTCCTTTTACTGCGGGCGAAAGAATTGTTATGGAATGGTTTGCATACTCTTTTTCTATGATTTTAATAATATCAAGGGCTGAATGTTTTTCTACCAGTTCTCCACTCTGAACATCGTAAGCGTCAGATATGCGAGCATAGAGAAGTCTCATTAAATCATATATTTCAGTTACCGTGCCAACCGTTGAACGCGGATTTTTATTAGTTGTTTTCTGTTCAATGGCAATAACGGGTGAAAGTCCTGTAATTTGTTCTACGGCAGGTTTTTCCAAGTTTCCAATAAAGTTTCGTACATAAGCCGAAAACGTTTCCAAATATCGTCTTTGTCCTTCGGCATAAATAGTGTCAAAAGCCAGCGATGACTTACCCGAACCGCTTAATCCGGTAAACGTTACCAAAGAATTGCGAGGTATTTCCAACGATATATTTTGCAGATTGTGTGCCGAAGCACCTGTTATTTGCAGTTTTTCTTCCATGTTTTGTTAAAGTTTTGACTTGCAAAAGTAATAAAAAACCGGAATACGGCATTGCAAATATAAAGAACGATAACAAAAAGAAGTAAGTTAAATCACAATTTTCTGAAACTTGATTATAGAACGCTAGAATCAAATTATAGATTTTTATAATTTGATTCTAGCATGCTGGAATTTGATTATAGAAATGTAAAGAGGTTTTTAACGATCATATTCCATCACATCAAGATTTTGCATCTTCTCTCTATCAATTTCCAATCGGACAAGGGTACATTTTAAGTGGATTCCGTATTTTCCACACGCCCCCGGGTTGATATGTAACAAGTTCATATCATTGTCAAACATCACTTTACAGATATGAGAATGCCCACAAAGAAACAGATGCGGCTTTTCGTTTTGCAGTATCTTTTTTATGGCAGCAGGATAGTGCGAAGGATAGCCGCCGATGTGCGTCATAAGGACTTTAACGCCCTCAATATTAAAGGTAAGAAGGTCTTTAAGAGAAGGAAAATCAATTTTGGAATCAATGTTTCCGCAAACCGCTATTGTCTTTTTGAAATGTTGCAATTCCGCAAGCACATCCGCACTGCCAATGTCCCCGCAATGCAGTATTATATCTACATTTTGGAAAAATGTATAGACCTGTGGCGGTACTCTTCCGTGAGAATCGCTCATTATTCCAAGCCTTGTCATCTGTAAAACCTTATTGGCGTGGAAACAAAGTGCTTTCTACGAGTTCGCAAACGATGTGTCCGAGCATTATATGGCTTTCCTGAACTCGCGGGGTGTCATTGGACGGCACGGCAAGCAGATAATCGCTCAGCGAAGCCATTTTCCCACCGCCTCTTCCTGTGAATGAAATGGTTATCATCCCTTTTCGTTTTGCCGTTTCCAACGCTGCAATGATGTTTTTGGAATTTCCGCTGGTTGAAATGCCGATTAGGATGTCGCCTTCCCTGCCCATACCTTCCACGATGCGGGAATAAACTGCGTCATACGAATAATCGTTAGCCACAGCCGTCATATAAGAAGTATTAACGTGCAATGCCTCAGCGGCTAATGGCGGTCTGTCGTAGTAGAATCTGCCTGAAAACTCCGCAGCCAAGTGTTGAGCATCGGCAGCCGAGCCTCCGTTGCCACAAAACAGCACTTTCCTGCCCGCCTTGTAAGCATCAACTATCACAGAGGCTATTTTGCTTACCTCATTTATTATTTCCGTATCGTTGAGAAGTTGTTCCTTTACGCTGATTGACTGCTCTATAACTTCTTTTATTCGTTCCGTGTTCATAAATCAATGTTTTTCTTTTTGCTTATTAAATAAGAATTTCGTGTAGGTGAGTTTCTACCTATCATATCCGCAAGAAAGCCCGCCAGAAACAACTGACAGCCAATTATCATGGTCGTAAGAGCAATGTAAAAGTAAGGACTGTTGGTTATAAGTCTCATTTGAATGCCCTCGCAACCTGCTATTATCTTCTGCAAACCCATTATTATCGTGATGGAAATACCTATTATGAACATAATACTTCCCCATAAGCCGAAGAAATGCATTGGCTTTTTGCCGAATTTAAGTATGAATATGATTGAAATCAGGTCAAGATACCCATGAATGAAGCGATTCATACCGAATTTTGAGACTCCAAACTCACGTTTTCTGTGTTGAACAACCTTTTCACCAATGTTCGTGAAGCCGGCACCTTTTGCTATGACAGGGATATAGCGATGCATTTCACCATAAACCTCAATAGATTTCACCACATCCTGACGATAGGCTTTCAAACCGCAGTTAAAGTCGTGCAGTTTTATGCCTGTGATAGCCCGTGTGGTCGCATTATAAAATTTAGAGGGAATATTCTTGGTCAGTTTTGCGTCATAACGTTTCTTTTTCCAGCCACTTACCAAATCGTAACCTTCATTCATAACCATACTGTAAAGTTCGGGTATCTCTTCGGGGCTGTCCTGCAAGTCGGCATCCATAGTTACAACTACGTTTCCCGCAGAATACTCAAAGCCAACGTTCAAAGCGGCTGACTTTCCGTAATTTCGCGAGAACCTTACTGCCTTTACGGTCTCCGCATTGTCGTTTGCAAGTCGCTCTATCACTTTCCACGAACCGTCTTTGCTGCCGTCATCAACGAAAATCACCTCATAACTGAAGCCATTCGCCGTCATAACCTGCCGTATCCACGTAAAAAGTTTCTCTAACGACTCTTCCTCATTATATAACGGTATTATAACAGATATATCCATAAACTATAATTTTGTTTGTTTTGTTCTTATTTCCGACTTTTCATTTCTCAACATCAGGGCTGCAACCATCGCAAAGATAATACTCACTGTTATTGTAAGCAAAACAGCACTCATCGCAATGGAAGACGGAGTTGTCATCGCCCTTACCGCTTCATCGGGCAGTTTAACGTTGTTTTCCAATGCCCTTTGCATATTATAACATCGTACCTGCATATTCGGGTCTATTTTCCACGCATAAACGTAAATGAAAATGCCATAAACAACCGCCGAAACTATGCCCAAACCAAAGCAAACCAAATATCCCTCCCGAAAACTGACTTTCTGTTCCTCCAAATTCTTTCTGTAACGCCACAAAAAGAGGAACATAAGCACCAATAACGCCACATTTTCAACGTAGGTTACGGGTTGGCTCAGGGGATATATGATTAGACGGCGGAAAATGACCAATGCACTCAACGCCAAACCCGTATAAAGCCCATAAAGCAACGATGCACGCCGATAATTGCCGTGAATAACAGACCGATAACGCTTTATCAATTTCATAAATCAGTCATTCGGCTGGTTGTAATCATCAGGTAGATTAGCGTTTTGACGGCTTGCAATGAAGGAAACAATTAACGTCCAAAATATATTGCGTATCAACACACCAATAAAGGAAAAGAACGGATACCCTGCTTGCGTTAAGCCGAACATTCGCTCATCTTCGTAAATTGAAGCGTCCATTCCCATACTTTCAAACTGCGTTACGAAGTCGTCAAGCATATTTTGAATGAACGCAGTATCAAGTTTATAGATGTGCAAAGCCTCATAAACCGCAACGAAAAAAGCAACCACCAGCGAGATGATTGCCCCTATCGCCATAAAACGCCCGAATTTCACCTTCGGTTTGCGATAAACGTTTCGCCGATAGTTAATAAACGACCACAAAAGCCCGCCAATAAAGAGCAGAAGATAAATCCAACTCACAAATGACGAATTATTAGCGATGTAAAACATCACAATGTAATACAGAAACAGGATTCCGCCGAGCATTGACCCTGTTTTGAACGCATAAGAAGCATATTTTTCTCTTTCCATAAAAGATAAGAATTACATAAATTAAAAATTACAGGCTGCAAAGGTAAGAAAAAATTTTGTGATATGCTATTGTGGGTAAAAATTTGCTTTTTTTACGAGAGAAAAATCTGTAATTATAGTTTGGAAATTGTATTATATTCCGTTAAAATTTGTTTGTAAATTAATCCAAAATTGCTTATGATTTCCTGAAACTTGATTACAGATTTCTGAAACTTGATTATAGAATTCTATAATTTGATTCTAGCGTTCTATAATCAAGTTTCAGAAAATTGTAATTTAATTATAGTCCAATATAACTTTATTTTGGTAATCCAAAATGAATTTTTATGAAATTAAAATTAGAATATTGTGTTTCAAATTAAGATTATTTGAAAATAAAATTGTACCTTTGCAAGCCGAAAATGTACTCTTTTGTACTGAAGTAAGTGAGTTAAATTAAATAAAAGTATAATAAAGTAATTAAGTTAAGTTGTAAAAATGAAGAATAAGTATATTGACTTGATAGAACAAACATTTGAATTTCCACAAGAAGGATTCTGTGTTGAGGATAATGAATTGCTGTTCCATAATATCCCATTAATGGATATTATAAATCAATATGGTACGCCGTTAAAAATAACCTACCTCCCGCGAATTTCCAATCAGATTCAGAAAGCCAAACGTCTGTTTAACGTAGCAATAGCAAAGGTAGATTACAAAGGGACATACAATTACAGTTACTGCACAAAGAGTTCTCATTTCTCATTTGTATTGGAGGAAGTTTTGAAGAATGAAGTCAATCTTGAAACTTCGTCTGCCTTTGATATAAATCTAATAAATGAGTTATTTGAACAAGGCAAATTAGATAAGCAACAATACATTCTCTGTAATGGTTTTAAGCGACCTCAATACATTGAAAACATTAGTGAATTGTTGAATATGGGGTTTGAAAACGTTATTCCCATAATTGATAACATAGAAGAAATAGACTTACTTGACGAAAAAATAGAAACTCAATGCAAGGTAGGAATCCGCATTGCTGCCGAAGAAGAACCTGTCTTTGATTTCTATACTTCCCGACTTGGAATAAAATACAATGATATAATAAACTTTTATAAGGAAAAGATAGAAAAGAATCCGAAATTCAAGTTAAAGATGTTACATTTCTTTATAAACACCGGTATAAAGGATACGGCATACTATTGGAACGAGTTACAAAAATGCGTTAATGTTTATTGTGAATTGAAGAAAATTGCCCCCGAATTAGATTCTCTAAACATAGGTGGCGGCTTTCCAATAAAGAAATCACTGAATTTTACGTATGATTACGAATATATGGCGGAAGAAATTTTGGCTCAAATAAAAGAAAACTGCAATAAACAGGAGATAAATGAACCTAATATCTTTACGGAATTCGGTTCTTTCACGGTTGGAGAATCAGGCTGCATATTATATTCTATTATTGACCAGAAAAGACAAAACGACAGGGAGTTATGGTATATGATTGACTCATCTTTTATTACTACTTTACCCGATACGTGGGGGATAAAACAACGTTTCATTTTACTTCCAATCAATAAATGGGACAATGAATACCAAAGAGTCTTCTTGGGTGGCTTAACCTGTGATTCTCAAGACTATTACAGCACGGAGGAACACTCAAATGCCGTATTCCTACCGAAATATACGAGCCTTGAAAACGAACCTTTATACATCGGATTCTTCCATACGGGGGCGTATCAGGAGGCATTGGCAGGTTATGGCGGCATCCAACATTGCCTCATTCCTCAACCTAAACACATCATTTTAGATAAGGATGAGGAGGGTGAATGGACTACAAAACTCTTTGCCAAGGAACAGAGTTATAAGTCAATGTTAAAGATATTAGGTTACTAAAACAGATGCACCGATGATAGATTTAAGAGAGATACTTACGGCATTTATGGTACTATTTGCCATTATTGATATTACAGGATCAGTACCTATTATAATAGATTTGGACAGCAACGGAAAGAAACCAAATGCCACTAAAGCGGCTTTAATTTCCTTTGGATTTATGGTTCTGTTCCTTTTTGCGGGTGAAGGATTGCTGAATCTGTTTAATGTGGATATTGCATCGTTTGCTATTGCGGGTGCGGTAATTCTGCTTGCGCTGGCGATAGAAATGACTTTTAATATAGAGATTTTTAAGAATGATTCAACAAGTAGTAATTCCACCCTTGTACCTATGGTTTTCCCGTTGATAGCGGGTGCAGGTGCATTGACCACAACTCTTTCATTACGAGCCGAATGTGCTATCCCTAATATCATTATTGCTATTGCTTTGAACATGGTTATAGTCTGGGCGGTGATTCGTAATGTTAAATGGGTAGAAAAAGTACTCGGCAAGGCAGGTATTTATATTCTTCGGAAGTTTTTTGGAGTTATCTTGCTGGCAATGAGTGTTAAACTGATAGTCAGTAACCTTACCGTACTGCTTAAATAAAACAACAGCCCGACAACAATAATCATCAGGCTGTTTTCTCGTACCCAAGACAAGACTTGAACTTGCACGTCCCTACGGACACCACCCCCTCAAAGTGGCGTGTCTACCAATTCCACCACTTGGGCTTTTTGAGGGTGCAAAAGTACAACTTATTTTTGAAATGGCAAAGGATTTTGCAATAAAATGATAAAAAAAATTTCCAATCCCTTCATTCACAAAAACAAAGCAACTATTCGGAAATTTATAACCACTATTCACCGTAATAACCGAAAAAGTTATATCTTTGCATCGTCAAATTAATTTTTTAATACCGCATTCTGTATGATTAAGAGCGTGTTACACACATTCATCACCAAGATATTCAGCGCCGCATTCGGCTTTCTGACCATCATCATCGTCAGTCGGTTGCTCGGAGCGGAGGGAAAGGGCGAACAGGCAATGATAGTACTGAACATATACGTGCTTATGTTGCTCTTTACTCTGCTGGGAAACAGTACGTTAGTCTATCTAACACCACGTTTTAAGTTTCCATTGCTCATAATCCCGTCATTGGTGTGGATAATGGCGTTAGGACTTGTGGCAGTGGCGATTACAATTCTCTTCCCATCGGTTCTGCCGCACTATGCAGCGGAAACAATCGGCATAGCGGTGCTGGCATCGGTAACGGAGGTCAATCAGTTCGTGTTGTTGGGGAAGGAAAAAATACGGAAAGCGAACAGAGTCAAGGTATTAAGCCCCCTAATAACCTGTCTGCTGCTTGTGATAATGTGTCTTTTCAATTCGTTGGACACGACAGCCGATTTCGTGCTGGCGTTGGGCATTTCGTATTTGTTCAGCACGGCTTACAGCGTGTTTGTACTGCGAACGGATTATGCGGAATTAACTTATAACCGACTGAAAACCATACCCAAACGAGCCTTTCGTCAAACTACCGCAACTATGTTCGCCAAAGGCACGACCAAACAGTGCGGCACGATTATCCAAACGTTGAATTATCGTATCCTTTTCTATTTTTTGGCGGCTTATTTCGGCGAAAAATTGGTCGGAATCTACTCTAATGCAGTCAGTTTGAGCGAAGCGGTGATGCTTTTCGGCTCTTCGTTGGCGTTGGTTCAGTATTCACGGCTCTCAAATCTCAACAGAACGGACGGAGAGGCGGTTTTAATGAAACGTATCACGCTGAAAATGACAGCAATAAACGCATTCTATACGGTACTTGCGCTGTTGGTTTTGTGTATAATGCCGAAGGGAGTCTATGTATGGTTGCTTGGTGCTGACTTTGAGAGTGTTAGATACATCATTCGGTTGATGGCGTTCGGTATCCTCTGCATCAGTTGCAGCAGTAACTTCACTCAGTATTTCGCATCGCGGGGAAATTTCACCATATCCGCTTTTGCATCGCTCGCAGGATTGCTTATAACGCTGGTTTTCGGCGTGTTACTTGTGCCGAAATACGGTATCAACGGGGCAGCCGTAACTTCCGTCGTATCGTTCGCAGTAACGGCTTTGACGGAAGGTGGATTCTTTGTACGATGGACAAGAAAAGATACTGGGACACAAGAAGTTAATTAGTCATATCGTCATTTCATCTGGTCAAAACGACAACCCGTCGCACCGACTGCAAGTTTCGTCCTCGCTCCATGCACAAACGCATGATTCATCTCCCCAATGTGACCAAACGGAAACCCGAAACAAACGGGGTAACTATACTCATTAACAGCCTCATAGATGATTTCATTGATACCTTTGCCCCATCCGATTTCGTTGTCCCGCATATCGCTGAAGGCACCCACGACAAGAGCGGACAGATTGCTCAATTTACCCGCACGTTTCAGCGCCATCATCATACGGTCGGCGTGATATAAATACTCATCAACATCCTCTATTACAAGGATTTTGCCATCCGTTTCGCCGAATGAACAAGAGGAAAGAAGGGAATAAAGAACCGATAAATTACCTCCAACTACCTCTGCATCAGCCTCTCCAAGCCGGTTATAAGGATGCGTCCCCCATGCAATAGGTTGAAAATCGCCAAAAAGACATTGACGTAAAGTTTCAACCGACGGAGCATTTAACGCAGTGGTTTCCAAAACGTTAATAGCCATTGTAGCATGTATCGCAGCAACATCACACCTGAAAAAACTGTCGGCAAGAAAAACCGTAACATCACTATAACCTACCAACCACTTTGGACGTTTCAAAAAAGCGGTTCGGTCAATCAAATCAACAACCCGAACAGAGCCGTAGCCACCTCTCGCAAAGAACACAGCCTTAACATCTTCCGCATCAAGCATCGCTTGTAAGTCCGCAGCCCTTTCGGCATCCGTGGCGGCTAATTGATATTCGGTTGCGGTACCTATGGTTTTGCCTGTAACCACTTCTAATCCAAACGATTGAAGTATCCGTTTGAACGGCTCTACTTCGGCATTTGAAATTTTGCGTGCCGAACTCACAATAGCCACTCGGTCATTTGGTTGGAGAAAATTTGGTAATGTTGCCATATTTTTTGAATTTGGTGCGGCAAAAGTACAAAAAAATTTCGCAACCGCACACCTTATATATATAAGGTGTGGTTCCGGAAAATTTTTAGCGGCTTTCGTTGGAATTTTTGCTGCAAATAATTTTCTGGTTGCTGCAAATAATTTTTTTTTTGCTGCAAATAATTTTCTGGTTGCTGCAAATATTTTTCTGGTTGCTGCAAATAATTTTCTGGTTGCTGCAAATATTTTTCTGGTTGCTGCAAATAATTTTCTGGTTGCTGCAAATAATTTTTCAAGTGCTGCAACCGGTGAAATAAATATCGGTTTTGATATTTTTTTTTATGAATATGTTGCAATTAAAAGATTTTTTGTATCTTTGCAACCTGAAATTAACATATTATTAACCCCAAAAAACAAATTAACTATGGCATTTGAATATATAAAAGTTCAAAAGAACATGTATCTTGCAGGAGTTTATGTAATGAAGTTTCTGGCTAGAATTTTCCGTTCGGGAACCATTGAACCGGAAGTAGTTACCAAAGAAATTGCTCAAAGCACCGGTATATCGGAAGGCGTAATCCTTGCGGTGTTGAAAGAGGTTGAAATAAAGGTTGGACAAGCCCTCGAAAACGGTCAGGCAGTTAAATTTCCGTCTCTTGGAATGTTTGTACCGACTTTTGATGCCGACGCAAAAAGTAGTCTGTCTCAGGTAAATACAACCACGATTCACAACTACCGTGTGCGTTTCGTGCCAAGTAAATACTTGAAAAACGTCGCCAAAAACACGCATGCGAAAGAAGCAAGCATGGATATATCGGGCTTGCAGCCGGGAAGCAAAAATTTAACGGAGGAAGAGTACAATTTACTTATGAAGTTGCGCGGACAGGAAGAAGAATTGGAAATCCGAGAGGAAGGAACAGTAAATTTTTCTGAGGAAAGCGTGTAATGAATGCGGAAAATATCACGCTGGAACTCTGTTGTGATAATCTGTATTCGGTTGAGGTTGCGTGCGATACACGTTTGGATAGGATAGAACTTTGTGCTGCCCTGTCGGAGGGCGGATTGACTCCGTCGTATGGTCTGGTGGCTGCTGCGAAACGATTTCCCGGCGAAATAATGGCTATGATACGTCCTCGCAAAGGTGATTTTGTTTATACGGATGCCGAATTTGACGCAATGAAAACGGATATACGTATTATGAAATCGCTTGATATTGAAGGCTTTGTACTTGGTATCCTGACGCCTTCGGGCAGTGTTGATGTGAAACGTACGAAGGAGTTGGTTGAATTGGCGAAACCGTTCAACGTTTGCTTCCATAGAGCCATTGACGAGACAAAGTATCTCATTGAATCTGTGGAAGATGTGATTAGTTGCGGATGTTGTCGGATTTTAACTTCGGGTGGCTGCAATTCGGCGCCGGAAGGGGTGCAAAATCTTCGGTTAATGATGCAACAATCGGCGGGACGGATTGAAATAATGGCGGGTAGTGGTGTATCGCATCGTACTGTTGGTGAGATATTTGCGGGTAGCGGCGTAACGAATTATCATTTCTCCGCCTCAAAGCGAAAATACGATATTACCGACGCCGATAAGGACGAAGTATTGGCGATACGTAATGCACTGAAAACATTATAGATACGTCCGAGAACCGAATATCGTGCTGCCGATACGGATTATGGTGCTGCCCTCTTCGACGGCAATGCAATAATCATCGGACATACCCATTGAAATTTCGCAAAATGCCTCATTATCAGCAAAAAACCGCTGTTTGAATTCTCTAAACGTTGCAGCAAGGGCGGCAAACTCCTTGCGGGTCAGCGATTTGTCTTCGGTTATTGAGCCGATGCCCATAACTCCGCAGAGTTGTACGTTCGGTAACTCCCGAATCGCCTCCGATGCAAGCAGAGTACGGGCTTCCGATACCTCCATCCCGTATTTCGTTTCCTCGTTGGAGAGCCTTATTTGCAGCAAACAGTCTATTTTTCGGTGGTTTTTGGTCGCCTCCTTATTGATTTCGGTGAGCAGGTTCGGGCTATCAACGCTATGAATCACGGATACGAAGGGCGCAATGTACTTCACCTTGTTGCGTTGCAAGTGTCCAATGAAATGCCAGCGGATGTCGGCAGGAAGAAGGGCGTGTTTGTCCCTCATTTCCAACGCTTTGTTCTCTCCGAAAAGCCTTTGACCCGAATTATATGCGGCAAGTATGTCGCTGATTGGTTTGGTCTTTGAAACGGCTACGAGTTTTACTCCGTTGGGTAGGGTTTTTGTTATTCTGTCTATTCGTTCGGCTATTGTCATGGCTGAAATCTATTTGATGATTGTGTATTCCTTTGTGGTGATGTTTCCTGTGCGGTCAGCGACTTCGATTTTCAACGTATTTCTACCTTCAACGAGTGTTACGGGGTCGGCAATGTGCATTTCGTTAAGGTCAAGCGTTACGGCGGATCGTTTGCCGTCATATTCCAAAAGTATCCACCTTCCGTTGAGGTAAGCATTATACGAAGCGATACCCGAAAGGTCGTCATTTATAGTGAGTTGCAGTGCGGTAACATCGGGCGACAGTCGAGCGTTATCTTTGAAGTTTCGAGGCTTTACCGAAGGTGCTACGGTATCCACCGCCAACGAAAAAGTTCCAAAGAAGGATGAGTTCGTTGATATGTGGTTTCCGTCCACTTTTCCCCCCAAAGACGCTCCGTTTCTGAGGATTACGGCTTTGCTTCTCAGGTATTGAGGTATGGGATTGAGATTCAATCGGACTGTTATGTCCTTATGCAGCGGTATAAGTTCGCTTTGGGGTATATAATACTTTGATTGTCTGTTTGTTTCGTTGATTTGACTTTGGTCATTGGGGCTTTCGTTTATGGTTACATCGGCATACAGCGCCCCCTTTGGAATAGTTATCGTGCTGTTGTCGGCAAAGGTGTAAATGTTTTCCGTTTCGCAGTTGAACGACAGGACGTTATGGTCGGTTTCTTTCGGCAATGGCTGATGGAAATGGGCGTCAAGGAAAAATATATAGTCGTTTTTGTTGCCTGAAAAGTCTGTCAGTACGATTCTTACGGTGTAAAGTTGCGGCGAATTATCTTTCAGCACTCCCCCATCGTGATAAAAGACCGATGGAAAGTGATTATGCTTTAACTGCTTGGTCATAAGCATAGTACGACTCTTGGTTATGTACAGTTCGTAGTCGATAAGGGCGTTCACATAGGTCGTTTGGTCAAAAGCGAACTTGCGTATATTGCAGGCATACAACAATTTGTCATTTACAAACACCTCCGTAGAATACACGCCGTTGCGAGCCGTAGAACCGTTTGACCTGTCGTAAGCCTCAATGCAGAAATAAAATTCCTCACCGCTCGCAGTAATCGTGTCAAAAGGTTTATTTACAGCAACATAGTCATCACCCTTTACCATAACTGCCGCAAAGTACGGAGCGGAAGTATCTTCTATCGGAAGGGCAAAAAGTAACGGATTGATGGTTTGTTGATTAGCCGTATTCCTTATTTCATAGTGCAAATGGGGTCCTGCCGAGCCTCCGCTGTTACCCGTATATGCTATTGTTGCTCCTTTTTGTACCTGAATTTGATTGGCATTCAGCGAGATGTCAAGTTCATACCGATGATTTTTATACTGATATTCTTTAAGGTATTCCTCAATCTGCGGTGCGTATCGCTCAAGATGCATATATACAGTGGTGTATCCGTTTGGATGAGTGATGTATAGGTTTTTCCCACCGCCGTAAATCTGCACCTTAATCCTCGATACGTATCCGTCAGCGGGGGAATAAACGGGATAACCCGTCTTTTCGTTGGTACGAATGTCCTGTCCGGAATGAAAATGCCCCGAACGGATTTCCGCAAAGTTGCCGGAAGCGTACAAAGGTATGTCTAAAGGGGAAGAAAAGTAGGTTTGGGGATAATTTTGTGCCTTTATGCCGCCACAAAGCCACAAAATGCAGACAGAATACAGGAAAACGCTTAATTTAACGTGTAACACATTATAACGAATGACCATAATCGCTTCCTTACAACCTCTCTCAATTCTACGTGAGCCATGTGTCCGACATCGTGAAGCAACAAAACCTCCGAGTGAGCGGGCAACATAGCCTGTGCAAATGCCAATTCAACGGGTATTCTTGTGTCCTGCTTGCCCAGAATGAAGAGAACAGGATAAGTACTTTCGGAAAGGACATTTATCTTTGATGTTCTGTGAGCCATACCAAGTTCAGCGGCTATGATGGATTCGGGACTGGTTTTGAGGGCTGCTTCCTTTAAGATTTCAATATCGGCGTGCATTGCCTTCTTATTATATTCCGAAAACAGGTTAGGAATAAAGGAAACTACAAAACTTGCCTTATTATTACGTATTGCTTCATTTACACGATAGCGATTCTGTTTTTCATCTTCTCTGTCGGGCAAAGAGTGAGAATGAAGCAGGCAAAGACCCTTCATATACTCAGGATACTTCTGTGCAAATGCAAGTGCAATGTATCCACCCATTGAATGACCGACAATAACACAATTCTTTACTCCGGCATTATCTAAAACCGTCTTAACCATATCCGCCTGTAACTCCATGGAATGCTCTTCGGCTACGCAATTACTTTCTCCGTGACCAAGCAAATCAATAGTTATAACACGGATCTTTCGCATATAATCCACCACATAGTAATGCCATATATCCAAATCGTTCATAAATCCATGCAAAAGGACGATGGTAAAACCGCAATCCTTATCGCCTTCATCCTGATAGTTTATTAACTTATTTTTAAATATAACTTGATTGTGTAACATAATCATTCAATATTTTTTTACTGTAATTTGAGGCGACAAAATTACAACTTTTGACCCAATAAACCAAATAATAATTCATTTTTTTTCTAAAAATTATTCATTATTTGCTCACCATGGCTTGCTGTTTTGATGTCTCGCTGTTGATATATTCGTGTTATAATTCCCTGTTCATCAATAATAAAAGTCGTTCTTAAAGTTCCCATATATTTTTTCCCGTACATAGATTTTTCTGTCCAAACTCCAAACTGTTCAACTAACGTTTTATCGGTATCAGCAATCAAATTAAAGGGTAATTGCTGCTTTTCAATGAATTTTTTGTGCGATTTAACATCATCAACGCTCACTCCAACCACCTCATAACCCTGTTTGCAAAATTCGGAATAGTTATCCCGCAAACTGCAAGCCTCTGCCGTACAACCAGATGTATTATCCTTCGGATAGAAATAAAGTACTAATTTTTTACCTCTGTAATCTGATGCTTTTATTACTTCATTATCTTGGTTAATTCCCAGTATTTCAGGAATTTTATCCCCTATTTTAAGTGCCATAATGCTGTTTTATTTTATTATTATGCGGTTGCAAAGATACATTTTTTTTGTTTAATTTACTGAAACTTGATTATAGAATCCTGAAACTTGATTATAGAACGCTAGAATCAAATTACAGAATTCTATAATCAAATTCTAGCGTTCTATAATTTGATTCTAGCGTTCTATAATCAAGTTTCAGGAACGGATAAGTATGTTTCAGAGGATTATTACTTCGTTTTATGAAAATAAAATATGGTTGAGAGCCTTTGTTTTGAAAAAAAAATATACTTTTGCAGCGTTTTAAGATGAAGAAATTAGATAAACTGATACTGAAATCGTACATTGGACCATTAGTTCTAACATTCTCTATCTCAATGTTTGTTCTGCTTTTGCAGTTTCTTTGGCAAAAGATGGAGAAAATAGTAGGAAAGGGATTGGAATGGTCGGTTTGGCTGAAGATTATTGCGTATGCCTGTGCTACAATTGTGCCTATGGCATTGCCTTTAACCGTTCTGTTAGCGTCAATTATGACTATGGGAAATTTTGGCGAACGTTACGAACTCGTAGCAATGAAAGCGTCAGGCGTAAGTTTGTGGCGGGTGTTGCGTCCTTTGATATGGCTGTCGGTTTTGCTTTCTTTGCTTGCGTTCTGGTTTTCTAACAACATAATGCCTTCTGCTACAGAGAAATCCCGAGTAATAATGTATGAAGTAGGAGCAAAAAAACCGACCCTTAATATAAGAGAAGGCGAATTTTATGCCGACATTGAAGGTTACGTAATCCGCATAGGAAAAAAGGATAAGAAAGGTGAAAATCTCTCAAACATAATGATATACGACCACAGTAAGGAGTTGGGAAATTACAGCGTTACTTCTGCAAAAACAGGTCAAATGTTCAGCGAAGACAACGGTAATACGCTTGTGTTCAACCTGCAAGATGGCTTTACGATACAGGAAGATGTGGAAGGCGAAAACTATTTTAAGAGACCTTTTATGAGGTTGTATTTCAAGGAACAGAAGGTTCGTATTGACGTATCGGACTTTGCTCTTGAGGAAACCGACCAAGACCGTTATAAAGGGCATTATAAAACTATGAATCTCTTGGAATTAGTGAATCAAATAGGCAAAATACGCAAGGGAAATGAAGATTTTGCGGCTTATTTTCTTAAATCCATCACTAAAAACGCCCTGATACAAAAGCAAAAAGCCAAAACATCATTACAAAAGAACCTTTATAAAGACTACAATGCACTTTCACCGCAGGATAAGCAGTTTGTGGATAATTACAGCAGCAGTTCCATTGCGTCTCTGCAAGGAGAAATACAATCCAAACGATTTAAGAATGAGAGCGATCAGTCGGATATAATTCTGCATCAAATAGAGGTTCATCGCAAATTTACTCTCTCGGCGGCATGTCTTATTCTCTTTTTCATAGGAGCGCCTTTGGGTGCGTTGATACGCAAAGGTGGTTTGGGGATGCCTGTGGTTGTGTCCATAATTTCATTTATCCTTTACTATTTAGTTGGTATGTTCGGCGAGAAATTTGTTAAAGAAGGCACGATAGGGGCTGCTGAGGGAATGTGGGCAAGTTCTGTTGTGTTTTTGGCTTTGGGTATATTCCTGACAATTAAGGCTACGCGTGAATCTTCAATGCTTAACGCAGAGCAATGGCAAAACAAATTGCAGAATCTTTGGGACTGGGTACTGAAACTTAAAAAGAAAAAAAATAAAATTTAGATATATTACGTTTAATTAGTATAAAAAAATTTTTTAACATTATGACAAGGAAATTTATTTTGATTGCAACATTAGCATTTGCGACTTGGAACTTTGCTTATGGTCAAACAGATGACGGAAATTCCACAACGGATTACAGAAACACCATGACGGAAAAACAGTTCAACAACATGGACGACCGAAATATAGGTATATTTCTGCAGAACAACGCAAAAGGAACCATCTATGAAACTTTTCACAGCGGGGAACAGTTAGCCGTTAGAGGCAAATTACTTTTTTTAAGTGGCTTGGCTTGTTCCGGAGTAGGTTTAATTTACACTGTGTTCGGCTTTGCGGATGCAAAACATGGTAATGTGCGTTGTTTGACCATTGGAATGGTTGCTTTATGTGTTGGGGAAGGGCTTATCATCGCCAGCATTCCTGTTAGGATAGCGGGCGGAGTAAAGAAAAAAGAAGCCAAAGAAGCGTACGTTAATCAGTATCTTAAAAGTAAGGCATCATTATCGCAAACTACGTTGAATGTTGACTTGACTAACGGCGGCATAGGCTTGACTCTGCATTTCTAAATCCGATATGAAGGTACTTCAAATTTGTTATAAACCGCCTTTTCCGCCGTCCGATGGCGGTGCAATGGGGATGAACGGCGTTACAGAAGGGTTATTGAACACGGGAAACGAAGTAAAAATAATCACATTCTTCTCTGAAAAGCACCCATTCAACCTTTCCGACCTGCCGAAAGAGTACATAGAACGCACAAGTGTTGAAGGTGTGTTTGTAGATTTGAGTATCAAGCCGTTGGATGCTTTTATCTGTTGGCTGACAGGGGAAAGTTATCACGTAAAACGCTTTATCAGCAGGGTGATGTCCGATAAGATACGGGAAGTTCTTCAAAACGAGACATTTGATGTTGTTCAAATGGAAAGCATTCTTCTTTCTCCTTACATAAGTGTTGTTCGCAAGTACAGCAAAGCCCGTCTCGTATTGCACGCACCCAATGTTGAACACCTGATATGGCAACGTATTGCACGGGGTACAAAGAATATATTCAAGAAACACTATTTGAAACATTTATCTCTTACTTTGCGTGTCTATGAACTTGAGAATATCAATCGTTATGATGCCGTTTATCCGGCCACAACGAAGGATGCGGACTATTTTAAGGCGAATGGCTGTCGCCGACCTTGCGTTGCTGTTCCCGTTGGCTTGCCTCAACCGGATATAATGCACGATGTGCTACCCGTAGAAAACACTTTATTTCACATAGGCTCAATGAATTATGTTCCAAACGTGCAAGGAATTGAATGGTTCTTGAAATCGGTATGGCAAAACGTCCTTTCGCTTTCGCCGAAGGCTAAATTAGTCCTCGCAGGTCGCAGTATGCCGCTGTGGTTGCGGGATTACAAGGGAGAGAACGTTGAAATCGTTGGAGAAGTCGCTGACAGTACGCTATTTATGCTTCACAACAGCATTATGATTGTGCCTTTGCTGTCGGGAAGTGGGGTTCGTATCAAAATCATTGAGGCTATGGGACTTGGCAAATGCGTTATCGCTACAGCCATTGCCGCAGAGGGCATACCATACTCCAATAACGAAAATATAATCATTGCCGACACGCCTCAGGAATTTGCTTTTGCAGTTGCCAAATGCCTTTCCGACAAGGCGTTCCGCACGATGATTGAAACAAATGCCGCTAAACTCATTGCCGAACACTACAACATCAACACCATTGCCCAACAACTCGTTACGCTTTACCAATCCATTGATACAGAATGAAGATTCTTTTTCTCCTTTCCCGCTTTCCGTATCCGCTAACGAAGGGTGATAAACTTCGGGCGTTCAATCAGATGAAGTATTTAGCCGAAGAAAATGACATCTACCTGTTTTGCTTAAACCAAACCTCCTTTCGCAAGCACAAAACAGCCTTTCCGGACAACCAAACGGCGTTAAAATTTTCCTTTCTCAAAGGATTGAAAATATGTAACTTCAATTTGTGGGATGCTTGCTTTGGAATGTTCAAATCAATCCTCAATCGCACACCGTTACAGGCTGGTTTTTACACACATAACCGCCATATCAGGATTTTTGAACGCCATATCAACGAGATAAAACCCGACCTTATTTATGTACAGTTCGTTCGTATGGCGGAGTATTGCCGAAATGTCAAGGTGAAAAAGGCTTTGGATTTTCAGGATGCCCTGTCCGCCAATATGTTACGGCGTTCCAAAATATCCAATCCCTGTCTAAAAATAATTTTACGAAGAGAGGCTGAATTGTTACGGGATTACGAGGTTAAGATGCTTGATTTCTTTGACTTAACTACAATAATTACCGCCGCCGACCGAAGAGAAATTGCAAGCGAAGCAAGAGATAAAATTATAATATCGGGGAACGGCATTGACAACTCCTACTTCCAACAGACTGAAACAGAGGATAAAAAATACGATGTGGTGTTCTGTGGCAATATGTCCTACGCTCCCAATGTTGATGCGGCTAAATATCTGATTAAAAGCGTAATGCCGTTGGTTTGGGCAAGGTATCCGCAGGTCAAAGTCCTGATTGCCGGTGCCAATCCAAAGACTTGTGTTCGGAGGTTGGCGTCTGAACGTGTGGAAGTGAGTGGTTATGTGGAAGATATGAAGCAATGTTACGCTCAAAGCAAGATTTTTGTAGCGGCATTGAGGACCGGTTCAGGTCTTCAAAACAAATTGTTGGAGGCAATGGCGATTGGTACGCCTGTAATCTGTTCTTCGTTGGCTAACAATGCGTTAGAGGCAACCGACGGCAAACATTTGTTGGTTGCAAACGGCACTTCGCAATATGCAAACCTCATTCTAAAACTCCTGACCGACCATTCGTTACAACAACTTTTGACTTCAAACGCTCTAAACTTCGTAAAATTAAATTATAACTGGCGAAAAATTTGCCAAAACCTTACAAAAGAATTTCAAAACCTTATAAAAAAATAGCAAAAACGAAGCAAAAATTTAGCATCGCCGCACTTTGCAAATTAAGGCTGCAGCCCTGTAATATTAAGATTGGCTTCCACAAAACGCACGTTGTCCTTGATAAATTTTTTGAAGTCTATTGACGGCGTAAAGTTGATACTTAACTGATTATTAGGGATATTTGCCTTGGCAGCCTCAAGAGTTGTTTGCGTTTCCGAGTGAATATACGGCGTGAAAGTGCCTAAATCCCCAAGCACAACGGTGTTTCCACTACCTAAGTGCCACTTTAACCTGTCGTTAAGGGCGGCAAGTACATTCAAAACCGTGCCTCTGGTTAATTCTTCTATTTCAATAATTTCTTGAACAAGGGTATCGGTTGAAATTCTTTGGGTTCTCAACGCACGACTCTTGTAACGCATCCCGGGATTGTTGCCCGCTGTTAAGTTAAACTGCTGACACACACATGGAAAGTCAATTTTTGTTGGCATAAGTCTTCGTTTTTTTTATTTTATTCCTTATTTTAATTTATTTATCTTTGCTTTTTTATATCAAAAACGCTGCAAAAGTATAATTTTTTTTTGACATAGCAAAATCAACTCGGGGAGTTATTAAAATAAGTCGGGGAGTTGTTAAAATAAGTCGGGGAGTTGTTAAAATAACTCGGGGAGTTGTTAAAATAAGTCGGGGAGTTGTTAAAATAAGTCGGGGAGTTGTTAAAATAAGTCGGGGAGTTGTTTAAATAAGTCGGGGAGTTGTTAAAATAACTCGGGGAGTTATTAAAATAAGTCGAGGAGTTGTTAAAATAAGTCGGGGAGTTGTTAAAATAAGTCGGGGAGTTGTTAAAATAAGTCGGGGAGTTGTTAAAATAACTCGGGGAGTTGTTAAAATAACTCGGGTGGATATAAAAAAAAGTCCCAAAATTATTGAAATAACTTCGGGACTTTTAAAATCAATCGGTTAGAAATGTAAATTTTTATGCGTCAATGTTAGCGTAAGTTGCGTGAGCCTCAATAAATTCCCTGCGAGGAGGAACTTCATCGCCCATTAACATGGAGAAAACTCGGTCAGCCGCCGAAGCGTTCTCAATGGTTACCTGTCGCAAAGTGCGGCGTTCGGGATCCATTGTGGTCTCCCATAATTGATGTTCGCTCATTTCACCCAAACCTTTGTAGCGTTGAATATCAACTTTTGAGGCATCCTCGCCGCCAAGTTCAAAGGTTATCTGCTCCCTCTCCTGTTCCGTCCAGCAGTAACGAGCCTGTTTGCCCCGCTGAATGAGGTATAACGGTGGCGTTGCGATATATACGTAGCCGTGTTCAATCAATTCCCGCATATAACGGAAGAAAAACGTCAGGATAAGGGTCGCAATGTGCGAACCATCCACGTCGGCATCTGTCATAATCACCACTTTATGATAACGTAACTTGTCAAGGTTTAACGCCTTTGCGTCTTCCGCCGTACCAATCGTTACTCCCAATGCGGTATATATGTTCTTTATCTCGTCGCTATCAAGAACCCTGTGCGGCATTGCCTTTTCCACGTTAAGAATCTTACCTCTCAAGGGTAAAATAGCCTGATATTCACGGTTGCGACCTTGCTTTGCCGTTCCGCCTGCGGAGTCTCCCTCTACCAAAAACAACTCACAAAGAGCAGGATCGTTGTGAGAACAATCCGCAAGTTTGCCCGGCAATCCCAAAGACCCGAAAACACCTTGCCTTTGTACCAAATCCCTTGCCTTACGTGCCGCATGACGTGCCGTAGCCGCAAGGATAACCTTATCTACTATCTGCTTTGCTTCCTTGGGATGCTCCTCTAAATAATTCGTAAGCAACTCCGAAACCATCTGACTCACCGCAGAAGTTACTTCACTGTTGCCTAATTTTGTTTTAGTCTGCCCTTCGAATTGAGGTTCCGCAACCTTTACCGATATTACAGCGGTCAATCCTTCACGAAAATCGTCCCCTGAAATCTCAAATTTCAACTTTTCAAACATTCCTTCCTTCGTTGCATAGCCCTTTAACGTCCTTGTCATACCCTGACGGAAGCCTTGCAAATGCGTACCTCCCTCATGCGTATTGATATTATTGACATAAGAATGCAGATTCTCCGTGAAGGTTGTGTTATACTGCATTGCTATTTCAATAGGTATTCCGTTCTTTTCACCGTCTATGCATATCGGTTCGGGAATTAACTTTTCCCGTGTCCCGTCAAGGTATTCTATGAAATCCTTCAAGCCGTTCTCCGAATAAAAACGGTCATGTAGATATGTTCCGTCCTCATTTTGCGTACGTAAATCCGTAATTGTCAGTTCTATTCCCTTGTTCAAAAACGCCAATTCCCGCAAACGACTGCATAAAGTATCGTAGTCATATATTAAAGTCGTGAAAATCTCCGGGTCAGGCTGGAATTCGGTAGTTGTTCCCGTCCTTTGAGTAGTACCAAACTCTCTTACAGGATATTTAGGGTTGCCTCGCTCGTATTCCTGTTCGTATTTCTTTCCGCCACGTTCAACGACAACTTTCGTATGTATGGACAACGCATTAACGCAACTCACACCTACGCCGTGCAAACCGCCACTGACTTTGTAGGAACCTTTATCAAATTTACCGCCGGCGTGTAAGACGGTCATAACCACTTCTAACGCCGAACGGTTTTCCTTTTCGTGCATATCAACAGGAATACCGCGTCCGTTATCTTCAACCCTTATGGCATTGTTTTCAAGTATGGTAACATTTATTTTGTCGCAATAGCCAGCCAAAGCCTCATCTATGGAATTATCAACCACCTCATAAACCAAGTGATGCAAACCTCGCATATTCACATCGCCAATGTACATCGCCGGACGTTTTCTTACGGCTTCCAAACCCTCCAAAACCGTGATATTTGCGGCTGTATAAGTTGTGCCGCTCTGCGTTTTATTCAATTTTTCGCTCATTATATTTATGTAATTTTAGTCTTAAAAGAACGTGCAAAGGTACAAAAAAAACTTCAAATACACGAACAAAAAAATAAAAGCCCTTTTCATTTTCCTGAAACTTGATTATAGAATCCTGAAACTTGATTATAAAATTCTATAATTTGATTCCGGTACGCCGGAATTTGATTCTAATTTTCTATAATTTGATTTCAGGAAAATATGATTTGATTTCCATATTTTGTTATCATTTTTTACATTTATAATGCTTTATTCAGGTTTTTTATTACTTTTGCAGCCTCAAATGATACGAGAAAATAACGGATTGAAGTCTATGAAAGTTATCACAAAGGTTGTTTTAATGTTTATGTTTTTTGCTGTAAATGTATCGCTTATGGCTCAAAAAGAAATTGAATACCAGTCTGATTGGGGCGAAAGGAGACCTGCATTTCCTGATGACCTGATACTGAAAACTAATGTGGTATTTCGCCACGAGGGAATGGTTATGTACTGTGATTCTGCTGTGCTTAACAAGGCTGTAAATCAATTCAGTGCCTTCGGAATCATAGACATATATGTTGATGATACGATTCACCTGTCGGGAGATGAGGTTTATTATGATGGAAACACCAAAATCGCTGAAATAATGGGGGACAGGGTAATTATGGAAGACGGCAAAATGACCTTAATAACAGATTATCTTGTGCTGGAACGCATACCTAACATAGTGAAATACACAACGTCAGGCGTAATTTACGACAGTACCGACACATTGACAAGTCGTAAGGCAACGTACTTTATGAACGACAAAACCTTTGACTTTACCGACAGCGTAAATATAAGAACTAAAGAATCGGAAGTATTCAGTGATACAATCCATTACAGCACTAAAACGCACGATGCTTTGTGTTATGGTGCTACAACGGTCGTCCAAACTACCGATTCTACGATTATATATACGGAAAAGGGCTTATACAACACACAAACCTCATATTGCGAGAGTTATATGGCTGGAAAAATGACACAGAAAGGACGTTTGATGTTTGCCGATACGCTTTTTTATAATTCCAAACTGCGTAAGGGTGAGGCTTTTAGCAATATAAAAATCTATGACAGCGTAAATCAAACAAATGCTTTCGGTAATTACGTCAATATGACCACGATTGACACTTTGTCATACCTTATTTTGACCGACAGTAGCCTTGTTAAGCAGTTTGAAAATGAAGATACATTATATTTTCATGCCGATACACTTGTCTATGTGAGTGATACGATGAACAATGCTCTTGATTTATATGCTTATAAACACGCAAAAATTTTCCGTAACGACTTTCAGGGAGCAGCGGAATTTGCTCATTATCACATAGAAGACTCATTGCTGATGATGTTAGAACGTCCTGTGCTTTGGAATGAAGAAAGCCAAATGACGGCAGATACTCTTATTATGCTGTTTTCAGGTAGAAAAATACATCAATTAAGGCTCTATCCCAATGCTTTGGTTGTTCAGGATGCCGATACTTTGAGTGATGACCGTTTTAATCAAATTTACGGGCGACATCTCACTGCTTATTTTGACGGAGGTAAGATAAAAGAGGCTGAAATTGAGGGTAATGCACAATCAATTTACTATATGTGGGAAGAGAAAAAAGGTAAAGCAGCACGTTTGATAGGTATCAATATCGGCAATTCGTCGAAGATGAAGATGTATTTTGAAAAAAGCAAAATGAAAAGCCTTGTTGGCATAGACAAACCCGAATACAAACTTGACGATGAAGAGAGAGTGCCTGTGGAAGAGCGAAAACTCAAAGGTTTTATTTGGTCTGCGGCAGACAGACCACTTATCCCGACAGATATTTTTAAGCATCGTCAATAGCAAAAAGTATGACAATTTGTCAGTTTTAGGGATTATAATATTGTAAGGAACAAAAATTGATTGTAAAATGAAATTGAATAAAATCAAATTAAAGAAAGCAACTATGGATAAAAAGAAACATAACGAAGAGATAGAAGAAATAGAAAACAAAAACGAAGAAACACCGCAACAGGAAGAAACTACTGAAGATAAATATGCGGAACTGAACGACAAATACTTGCGTCTGTATTCAGATTTTGAGAATTACCGCAAACGAACTAATAAAGAGCGTTTGGATTTGATACAATCAGCGGCGGAAAGTGTGATAAAAGACCTCTTGCCTGTTGTTGATGATTACGAGAGAGCCTTACAGGATTTGAGCAAACAGGATAATATACCTGTTGAAACCAAAGAGGGCTTGTCTCTCATTTACAATAAATTTCTTAACACTTTAATGCAGCGTGGTTTAAAACCCATTGAGGCTGTGGGAAAGCCTTTTGACGAAAATATTCACGAGGCTGTAACTCGTTTTCCTGCCACTGACGAAGACCGGAAAGGCATTGTAATTGATGAGATTACGAAAGGATATTATTTATATGACAAGGTGATACGCTATTCAAAGGTTGTGGTTGCCGTTTAATAAGGAAAGGATAAAATATGGCAGAAAAGAGAGATTATTATGAGGTGCTTGGTGTAAGCAAAACGGCAACGGCAGATGAGTTAAAGAAGGCTTATCGCAAACTTGCTTTGAAATATCATCCCGACAGAAACCCCGGCGACAAGCAGGCTGAGGAAAAATTTAAGGAAGCGGCAGAAGCGTATGAGGTTTTAAGCAATCCGGATAAAAAAGCACGATATGACCAGTTTGGACACGCAGGAGTAGATGGACAGGGCGGCTTTGGCGGCGGTGCATCTATGAATATGGATGACATTTTTAGTATGTTTGGTGATATTTTTGGTGGTCATGGCGGTGGATTTTCTTCTTTCGGTGGTTTTGGGTCTCGTTCCCGTTCGGGCGGAAGGCATGTCAATAAAGGGAGTTCTTTAAGAATTAAAATTAAACTCACACTTGAAGAAATAGATAAAGGTGTTGAGAAAAAGATAAAGGTCAATAAATTTGTTAAATGTCAAACTTGTGGAGGCACAGGGGCGAAACCCGGTACGCAAACTTCAACCTGTACTCAGTGTGGCGGCTCCGGTGTTATTACTCAGGTACAAAGAACTATTCTTGGCAATATGCAAACGCAGTCTGTCTGCCCTTCGTGTGGTGGAGACGGCAAAATAATTAAGGATAAGTGCGTTGAGTGTCATGGAGATGGCATTGTGAAAAAAGAAGAGATTATTACAATCAACATACCCGCAGGAGTATCGGACGGAATGCAACTTTCGTTTGCAGGCAAAGGCAATGCAGGAGCGAGAAATGGTGTTAATGGCGACTTGTTGGTTTATATTGAGGAAGCACCTCACGAGAATTTTGAACGCGATGGAAATAACCTTTGTATGCAAGCCTATATTACCGTACCGCAAGCAATTCTTGGCACGTCTCTTGAAGTTCCTACGCTTACAGGAAAAGTTAAGTTCAAGGTAGAAGCAGGGATGACCAGCGGCAAAGTTTATCGTCTGAAAGGCAAAGGATTACCTGACGTTAATGGATATGGACATGGTGATTTGCTTGTGAGAGTTGATGTTTGGATTCCAAAGACTTACAGCAAGGAAGAAAAGCAAATGTTGGAACAAATGCAACAATCCGAAAATTTTAAACCTAAACCGACAGGCAAAGACAGGAGTTTCTTTGAACGAATGAAGGATATGTTTTCATAAAACCCCTGTTTATAAAGCCAGACCACCATTGCAAAATTCTATCTTTTGATTACAGATTTCTGAAACTTGATTATAGAACGCTAGAATCAAATTATAGAATTCTGTAATTTGATTCTAGCACGCTGGAATTTGATTACAGAAATCTATAATCAAATTCCAGAAAACTGTAAGCAGATTTTAACGGATTGAAATAAAATTTTTGCGTTATAAAATAATAATGTACAATAAAAATACAGTACTTGCGTTATTAGTATCGTGAAGAAAATTTTGTTTATACTTTTTTCTGCTGCTGCTTTGCTGCAATCCGCTACTGCGTTGGCTCAGATTGATTTATCGGATCCTGAAAATATCACCACAGATGTTGAATACGATGCGAAAAACAATGAATATGTACTGGTGAAAAGGGCTGGCGATGTGGTACTTGAGCGAAGGGTACTGTCATTTCAAGAATATCAAAACTATGATATGGACAAGATAATTGCCGATTATTGGAAAAACCGTAGCGGTTCTTCAAATGTGTCTGCCACAACGGACGAAGGTCTAAGCGAATTGATACCAGCCTTAAAGATAAAGAGCGAACTGTTTGAGACAATCTTCGGCGGGCAGGAGATAACCACAAAACTGAGTGGCAGTGCCGAAATTACGATGGCTATAGTCAATAACTACAATGGTAATCTGGCTTTACAGGAAAACCAACGTTCAACAACAAGTTTCAAATTTGACGAAACAATACAGTTAAATGCTTCTGTACAAATAGGAACAGCCACTTCGTTTAATTTGAATTACAATACGGAAGCCACATTTGACTTTGAAAATGAACTGAAACTTAAATGGGAAGGCAAGGAAGACGATATTCTGCAACTGATAGAGGCTGGTAACATATCCTTTCCGCTTCCTACCACATTGATACAAGGAACGCAGAATTTGTTTGGTGTTAAGACCAAGTTAAAATTTGGCAATATGTTTATTGATGCTATTGCCGGAGAGCAGAAATCGGAGTCGCAAAACATAACTCTTCAAGGTGGTTCGCAGATACAGGAGTTTCAGATTAAGGCAGACGAATATGACGAGAACAGACACTACTTTCTGGCTCAGTATTTTTACGACCATTACAACGAAGCAATGGCAGCCATGCCGCTTATCAATTCCAACATAAATATAGTAAAGATAGAGGTTTGGCGAACAAACGTAGGAGCAGCCGTAACAGAGAATCGTAACATCGTAGCCTTCTCAGATTTGGGTGAAGTGCAGCCCTATGCCAACATTCCCGGACTTTCAAATCCTGTGGGTTTAATTTTCCCGGATGGAAAACTGTCTAATAATCTTTATAGCATAATTAACATCAACAGTATTAGAAATATAAATCTTGTAAGCAGTTATCTGCAAACCATAGGCTTCACAGCAGGACAGACTTATGAGAAAGTGGAGAGTGCAAGAAAACTTTCGTCCTCGGAATATACATTTAACTCACGGCTGGGTATCATTTCGCTTTCGCAGGCTTTGGCTGCGGATCAGGTATTGGCAGTTGCCTTTCGGTATCAAATCATAGGCGACACCACAACCTATCAAGTAGGAGAATTTTCTGACGAAGGCATTGCCGATCCTAATACTTTAGTTGTGAAATTACTTAAATCCTCTTCGCTCAATGTTAATAATCCGATGTGGAAATTGATGATGAAGAACGTTTATTCTTTGAATTTATATAGCGTACAACAGGATGGATTTCGCTTAAACATTCTTTATCAGGGTGATGAAGATGGAATAATGACGGGATATTTCAATGAAGGGTCAAAAAAAGGTATTCCTCTTATACAGGTATTTGGATTGGATAGAATGGATAATCAACAGAATCCTTTCCCTGACGGAGTCTTTGATTTTATTCCTTTCTCTGATGCAAGTTATTCGCAATCAAGTTATAATCAAAGTTCTTATTCCGGCAGTTATAGCAGTACAACAACTACTACACAGACCGCAATGCAGGGCGGAGGCGGTACAATAAGACCGGACAAAGCAACTATATTTTTCCCTTATGTAGAACCATTTGGTAAAGACTTGCGAACAATACTGAATGATAATGAAATGGCAGATAAATACTGCTTTGACTCTCTCTATACCTTAACTAAAATTCAGGCAAAACAATATCCGAATAAAAATAAATACTATTTGGAAGGTAGTTGTTCTTCCTCTTCCGGTTCTGAAATAAGTATTGGTCCAAACGTTCCGCAAGGTTCGGTTAGGGTAACAGCAGGTGGCATTACGCTTACCGAAGGAGTGGATTATATTGTTGATTATGCGATGGGTAGAGTAAGAATTATCAATCCCGGTTATCTAAATTCTGGTACGCCAATCAGTGTTTCAACCGAATCCAACAATACTTTTTCAGCCAATACCAAGTGGTTATTTGGTGTTCGTGCCAATTACGTTGTCAATTCTGACTTTAACATAGGTTTAACTTTTCTTAATCTTCACGAATCTCCTTCTTTCAGCAAAGCAAATTATGGAGATGAGCCATCAAGTAACGGTATTTGGGGGTTTGATTTTAATTATAGAAAAGACGTTCCTTTCATAACCAAACTTATTGACCTTTTACCGTTCTATCAGACAAAAGCCGTATCAACTCTTACACTCACAGGCGAATTTGCTCAATTCTTACCAAATAATCCTTCTGCAATAGGTGAAACCGGAACGGCATATTTAGATGATTTTGAAGCTGCTAAACAATCCAGAGATTTGAAAACTGTTGGTAATTGGGTGTTAGCATCAACTCCACAGGATTATATGAGTATTGGAACAATGTTTCCGGAAACTTCTCCTAACACAGGCTTGACTTATGGTTTTAACAGAGCATTGCTTTCTTGGTATTGTATTGATGATAACTTTTACAGAGACCCGCCAAGTAACATAAGTAAGGACGATTTATCAAACACCTATGCGAGACAACTTTTGATAAAGGAAATATATCCAAACAAGCAACAATCCGGAAGTGAAATTCAAACTTTGAGAGAGTTCAATCTGGCATTTTATCCTTCGGAAAGAGGACCATACAATTATGATGTCTCTTCGCCATATTCTGCAGGCTTAAATCCTGATGGCAGTTTGAAAGACCCTAAAACACGCTGGGGAGGTATTATGCGAAAAATGGAAGTAACGGATTTTGAGTCTGCAAATATAGAATACATAGAATTTTGGCTGTTAGACCCTTTTAGAGATAATCCAAACCACAAAGGAGGTAAGGTTTATTTCAATCTTGGAGACATTTCCGAAGATATATTGAGAGATGGTCGTAAAAGTTTTGAAAACGGATTGCCAATATCTGCAGCAGTTATTGATGTTGATACAACAATTTGGGGTCGCGTACCTCGCTTGCAATCTATCGTAAATGCGTTTAGTAATGATCCTCAGGCAAGGCAGTATCAGGATATAGGTTATGATGGCTTAAATTCCACAGATGAAGGAACTTTCTTTATGGATTTTATGTCTTACATTCAAGGTAATTTAACAGCAGAGGCATATAATAAAATGCTACAAGATCCTTCGGCAGATGATTTTAAGTATTTTCGCAACTCCGAATATGACAATGCCGATGTAAAAATAGTAGAAAGGTATAAATACTTCAATAATGCAGAAGCAAATTCGCGAGCCGTTGATAATTCTTCAGGTGAATATGGTAACCAATCTTCGTCATTACCGAATGTTGAAGATATAAATCAGGATAACACGTTGAGTGAAGCGGAAAATTATTACGAATATGTATTAGACCTTACATCAGATAATATGGTGATAGGAGAAAACTATATTACGGATATTCAGGAATCTAATCCAACATTGCCCAATGGTTCTTCCGATAATGTTTATAAATGGTATCAGTTTAAGATACCCGTGCGTAATCCAAACAGAGTCGTTGGTAATATCAGCGGATACCAATCTATTCGTTTTATGCGCGTATTTTTAAGAGATTTTGAAGAACCTGTTGTATTGCGGTTTGGTACTTTTGAACTTGTTGCTGCTGACTGGCGCAAATATACAGACAATCTGTTTGAAGACGGAATTTATACACCTCCGCAAACAGATAATACCCAATTCACTATTGCTTCCGTAAATATAGAGGAGAATGGAAAACGTTATCCCGTACCTTATAATTTGCCCCCGGGAATAAAAAGAGAAGATATTTTGAGCGGAACAACTAATGTTTTGGCAAATGAACAGGCTTTAAGTATGAAAATAGAAAATCTTGCAGACGGAGATGCACGTGCCATATACAAAACTACTGAATTTGATATGCGTCAATATGGTAAGTTAAAGATGTTCGTTCATGCAGAAAAATTACATGAATTTGATAATTATGAATCTGGGGAAATTTCTATGTTCGTAAGACTTGGTACGGATTTTACCAATAATTACTATGAGTATGAAGTTCCTTTGTCTTTTACTCCGTGGGGAACAAGTGCGGTTAATCAGGAAGCAATATGGCCGGAGCAAAATAATGTTGATATAGACCTTGAACAGTTGGTTAAGGTAAAAGAAAATCGTAATTCAAAGATACGTGGCGGTGCTACCGATATTTCATCTTCTATTGCTTATTATGAATATGTTGATGGTAAGAAAATGAGTGTTGTCGGTTCTCCAAACATCGGCAGTGTGAAGGTTATAATGATAGGCGTGCGTAATCCGAAAAAACGAAATATCAATGATGATGATGATATGTTACCCAAATCGGCTGAATTGTGGATAAATGAATTACGTTTAACAGATTTCAATCGCAGCAGCGGTTGGGCAACAACGGGCTTTGCTCGCACGAATTTGGCGGATTTGGGAGATTTATCTGTTTCCGGTTCGTATCGTTCAGCGGGGTTTGGTTCTCTGGAACAAAAAGTTTCGGAAATATCTTTGGATAACATAGGAACGTTTGATATAGCAACTAATCTTGAACTTGGTAAATTTTTTTCGGATAAAATAGGCTTACGTTTGCCTTTCCATTTTGACTATTCACAGTCTGTAAGCAATCCAAAGTACAATCCACTTGATCCGGATGTTTATCTTTCTAATGATTTATTGAGTTATCGTACAGAGGAAGAAAGAGACTCCATACGTCATATAGTTCAGGATTATGTCAGTCGTACCAATGTCAATTTTATGAATGTGAAGAAGGATAGAGTAGGGGATAAAGCCTTGAAACAACGTATTTGGGATATTGAAAATTGGGACGCTTCCTATTCTTATTCAAGTATGTATTCAAGAAATATAGATGTGGCAAATGATGATAAACTGCAACACAGAGGAATACTTAACTATCAGTTTAGTCCGCAGTTAAAACCTTGGAAACCTTTTAATAAAGTACCTTTATTTAAAAATAAATCATTTGCCATAATCAAGGATATTTCGGTAAATTACTTGCCAAAGACCATTTCATTCCGTACGGAGATGGTACGTGATTATGAAGAAACTCTTTTGAGAGCCAAAAGCAAAGGAGATATTATTATGACACCATATTATTTCAAGCAGTTTTATTGGAACAGGGCTTATCGTTTGCAATGGGATTTAACTACGAACATAAAATTTGACTATGATGCTACTATGAATGCTCTGATAGAAGAGCCGCGAGGGAAGATTGATAACAGAGATAAAAAAGATTCCGTATGGGCTTCGGTTTTTGAGTTGGGACGGGCGCAACAATATACGCAAAACTTTAAAGTGAATGTTACTTTGCCTATAAACAAGTTACCTTTTATGGATTTTGTTCGTGTTAATGGTAGTTATGGAGCAAAATATATATTTACAGGTTCTACTCCGGCAATGGACAGCATAGGAAGTACAATAGAAAACGAACGTAATATTCAAATAAATACATCATTAAGTTTTACTACTCTCTACAATAAAGTTCCATTTATCAAAAAGGCTTATGATACCGACAACAAAAATGACCAGCGTAGGAATTTAACTGCTCCTCGCAGACCGAATATGGAAAAAGAGAGCAAAGAACAAAAGAACATTGCCGACAGCACTAAAAGCGATACAACTGAAACCAAATTCACAAAATTATTAAAGCAGGCAACCAATTTTTCCATTCGTTTAATAACAAGTATTAAATCGGCTAATATGAGTTACAGTCTTCGGGAAGGTATATACATTCCGGGCTTTATGCCGAGAGCCAAATGGCTTGGAGCAGATGTAACAAATGATTATGCACCCGGCTTTGGCTTTATCTTCGGTTCGCAGGACAATAGCGTTATGGAACGGGCGATAACTCAACAATGGTTAAGTACAAATTCTCTTATGAATAATGCTTACTGGAACAAACGAAACGAAACTATAAACGGACAGATAAAGATTGAGCCGATAAAGGAATTTTCCATTGATTTGTCTTTCAACCGTACTCAATCCGACCAACTTTCCGCATATTACAAATATGATGCCGCTACGGGGAAAGTAACTGGACCTTTATCTCCAAGCAGCGTGGGCAATTACTCCATATCAACTATTGCAATTAGTACTTTTTTTACGGGTATGGACGAAAATAATATCAGCCCTGTGTTTGAAGAATTTATGAATAACAGACAGATTATTGCACAGAGGCTTGCTTCAACCAATTCTTTAAGCAATACCGAAGTGCTTGATACCGTAACGGGGCAGTATTTCCCTCTGGGTTACAGCCCGATTGCTCAACAAGTATTGATACCTGCTTTCCTTTCGGCATATCTTGGAACGGACGCTGAGGAACAGTCGTTAAATCCTTTCCTTGCAATACCTCTTCCTAACTGGCGAATGGAATACAGAGGTTTAAGTAAAATAAAAGCATTACAGAAATGGTTCTCTTCCATAATAATTTCATCCGATTACAAATCCTCTTACAGAATAGGCTCTTATCACAGGGATACTCGACTGCCTATAAATGATGCTTACGATTATGGATACGAATGGGTAGTGTTTGATAACGATAACCCCGAATCCAACTTCATACCTAAGGATATTATTGATGTGATTAGTTTGGAAGAGAAAATGAATCCGTTGATAAAGATTGCAGTGGATATGAAGAACAATTTCACCGCAAGTTTTGAAATATCCAAGACAAGAACCATTACGGCAAGTTTTTCCAATTTACAATTAACGGAAGTTAATGCAAACGGCATTACCGCCTCAGCGGGTTATCGTTTTAAGGACGTAAAAATCAACATAAGAGCAGGAAGAAATACAAGGGAATTTAAGAGCGATGTGCTGTTGAGTGCCGGTTTCAGTTTGACGGAAAACAAAACTATCCTTCGTAAAATAGACCAGAGAGTTAATCTTGTTTCGTCGGGTTCGGAGGTTATGACCATTAAATTATCCGCCGAATACAATCTTACGGAAAAGATAGTCTTAAAGGCGTTCTTTGATATGAATGTGAATACGCCTTATGTATCAAATTCTTATCCTAATTCTACTACGCAGGGCGGCTTCTCGTTAAGAATAACGTTGTAATTGAGTTTCCGATTTACAGAATAAATCCTAATTTATGATAGCGGAATGGATGTCCGACCAGATACCTGCCTCCCCCTTGGTGTTTCGCCATCTGCAAGCGTACCAGACTCTTACGCCGACCATGTCTAAGGTGTAAATGAA
>JAISTG010000119.1 GCA_031272705.1 Bacteroidales bacterium
CTGCGTTTTGAACCGAATCGGGAATGATTAAGCCTGAACTGAGGGTTGTCTGCGAAGCAGCCTTTCCGTTGCATTGAACTGCCGGTGCATACGAAAGCACGGTGTAACTCAGCGTATTGGCATCCGCTCCCATGTAGTCAAAAGTCTGTGCCATTGTCTTGCCTGTGAAGGCGACCATACAAAGGCTAAAAGTCGTAATGATAAGAAATGTTTTCTTCATATTTTATTTTGGCATTATTTATCCTGTTGCCTGCAGTTTTTGATTTTGTTTGTTATTTATTTTTATTACGTTTTTTTCAATTTGATGTTGCAAAACTACAACCATATAAAAAAAATGATGTTTCCGTTTCGGAAAAAAATGTTTCCATTTCGGAATTTGATGTTTCCATTTCGGAAAAAAATGTTTCCCAGTTCGGAAAACATTAAAAACAAAGTAGTTACAAAGGGGTATTTTTTAGATAAAAATTGTGTTTTTTGACGTTTGAAATTGTCATTACCTTCTAAAATTTCATTAAAACTGGATAAAAAAGGGTCAAAATCGGGTAAAAAACCTCCAGAAATGATGTTTTGAAATGACAAAAAACAACATAAATTTTCCTAAACATCATTCCAATTTCCTAAAATCAAATTACAGTTTTTTTAGAATCAAATTATAGAACGCCGGAATTTGATTATAGAATTCTGTAATTTGATTTTAGCATTCTATAATCAAGTTTCAGGAAATTAAAACGGCGTTTCAGTAAATTGAAACGCCGTTTTGTTATAATAGATAAGTGTAGTTTGGTTATGGATTAAGCATTGTATTCGCCGATAATTTCTTTTACCTTATCGGTCGTAACGCGTCCATAAACCTTCTCGCCAATCAGTACAACGGGTGCAAGTCCGCATGCTCCCACACAACGCAAACAATTCAATGAAAACTTACCGTCAGGGGTTGTTTCGCCGATGGAGATTTTTAATTGACGCTTAAATTCGTCCAAAACCTTCTCAGACCCACGCACATAGCACGCCGTACCCATACAGATTGAAATAGGGTGATCGCCTTTCGGTATCATGGTGAAGAAAGAATAGAATGTAACGATGCCATAAATGGTTGCTACCGAAACATTTAACTCATTGGCAATCACTTCCTGCACTTCGGCAGGCAGGTAACCGAATTCGCCCTGTACCTTATGCAATACGTTTATCGCCTCTCCGCCTTTGTTGCCGAAAGAAGCACATATCTCCTTTATCTTATTTATCTTATCTTCTGCTAATTTTACTTTTATCATAGCTAAATTATTTTATGCAAGGGCAATCCAAAGTCCTGCCCTTGCGATTGTTATTAACCTTCAACTTCTATTTGTTTTGACTTGTCAAAATAATGCGTATGCAATAAGTGATGAGACTTTTCGCCGCAAGGTTTGCCCAAAAACTCTTCATAAAGTTGTTTTATGTAAGGATTTTCGTGCGATTTACGTATCGGTTTACCCGCATCCTCACGGTAAATAGCCTCAAAACGCTTTTCAACCTTTGAGAAATCTCCGTGATGGAACGGTTGACCTGCACCGCCTACGCATCCGCCGGGACAAGCCATAACTTCTATTGCGTGGAAGTTTGCCTCACCGTTGCGAACCATATCAAGCAATTTGCGAGCGTTGCCCAAACCGTGAGCAATTCCTATTTTGATAGGTGTTCCGTTGAAATCAACCTCCGCAGAACGCACTCCTTCCAAGCCACGCAAAGCAGTAAAATCTACCTTTTCAAGAGACTTGCCGGTAAATATCTCATACGCTGTACGAGTTGCCGCTTCTATCACACCACCTGTTGCTCCAAAGATAACAGCAGCACCGGTAGATGCACCCAATGGATTATCAAAGTCTTCCTCAGGCAGAGAGTTGAAGTCAATATTAAATTGCTTTATGAGTTCTGCAAGTTCGCGAGTAGTGATAGAGTAATCTACATCAGGATTTCCGTTTTCCTTAAACTCATCTCTTTGACATTCAAACTTCTTTGCAACGCATGGCATAACAGATACTACAATCATATCCTCACGTTTAATGCCTATCTTTTCAGCCCAGTAGTTCTTTGCAACAGCACCAAACATTTGTTGTGGCGATTTTGCAGTAGAAGGCACATCAAGCATATCCGGATAATTGGTTTCAAAGAAATTCACCCAGCCTGGACAACATGAAGTAAGTATAGGAAGTCTTACGCTTTTATCACCTGCCATAAATTTGCTTATACGCCCCAATAACTCCGTTCCTTCTTCCATTATGGTCAGGTCAGCAGCGAAATCGGTATCAAAAACATAGTCAAAGCCTATTCTTCTCAAGGCAGCAGCCATTTTTCCCGTAACTATCGTTCCCGGTTCAAAGCCAAACTCTTCTCCAAGTGCCACACGGACAGCAGGAGCGGTTTGAACAACAACCGTTTTGTTAGGATTATTGATAGCATGTATCACTTGACGGGTTTGATTTACCTCACTCAACGCACCAACAGGGCAAGCCTGAACGCATTGTCCGCACATGACACAAGGAGACTGTACCAAATCCTGTTCAAATGCAGGTGCAACAACAGCCATGAAACCACGATTAACTGCCGACAAAGCACCAACGGTCTGCAATTTGTTACAAACGGTTTCGCAACGGCGACACATAATACACTTATTCATTTCTCGTATAATGGCAGGGCTATCGTCTTTCTTGTACATTGATTGCTCTCCTCTGAAAGGAATGTCTCTGATACCCAATTTATGAGCCAATGACTGCAATTCACAGTTACCGCTCTTGGAGCAAATCAAACATGAAGCAGGATGGTCGGAAAGCAAAAGTTCAACAACGGTACGCCTTGCATTAACAACACGCAACGAATGAGTTTTTATTTCCATTCCTTCCATTACTTCGGTTGCACAGGCCGGAGCAAGATTTTTTCTTCCTGCAACCTCAACAACACATACTCTACAGCCACCCGGACGATTTTCTAATTTCTGTCCATTTAATTCATAATAGCAAAGAGTAGGTATTTCTATGCCAACAGCACGGGCAGCCTTTAATATCGTTTGTCCTTTTTCTGCCTGTATTTTTTTATCGTCTATTATTATATTTACGTATTCCATCATCAGTTCCTCCTTATTTGATACTAATTGCATTAAACTTACATCTTTCAATACAAGCACCACATTTGATACATAATTCCGTATTGATAACATGAGGCATTTTCTTTTCACCTGCAATAGCATTAACAGGGCAATTCCGTGCGCAAGCCGTACATCCAACACACGCCTCCGGGTCAATAACGTACTTCATTAGAGATTTACAAACACCTGCACGGCATTTTTTATCCTTAACATGTTCAAGATATTCATCACCAAAGTTATCCAAAGTAGAAAGAACAGGATTTGGAGATGTCTGTCCCAAACCGCAAAGAGCAGTATCTTTTATAACGGCAGCCAGATTACGCAAAGCATCAAGGTCTTCCATTGTACCGTTTCCTTTTGTTATCTTCTCCAATATCTCATGCAAACGCTTATTGCCAACACGACAAGGAGTACATTTTCCACAGGATTCCTCTACTGTAAATTCCAAATAGAATTTAGCAATAGAAACCATACAGGAAGTATCATCCATAACAACCATACCGCCGGAACCCATCATAGAACCTGCTGCAATAAGATTGTCGTAATCTATTGGAGTGTCAAGATGTTTTTCTGTCAAACAGCCACCCGAAGGACCACCAGTTTGAACAGCCTTAAAGGCACGTCCGTTCTTTATTCCGCCACCTATTTCGTAAATAACTTCACGTAAAGTAATTCCCATAGGAACTTCTATCAAACCAACGTTGTTAATCTGTCCTGCAAGAGCAAATACCTTTGTTCCTTTTGATTTTTCAGTTCCAATCTTGTTGAACCAGTTTGCACCCTTTAATATTATAATAGGTATGTTGGCATAAGTTTCAACGTTATTTACATTGGTTGGTTTTCCCAAATAGCCGCTTTGTGCAGGGAAAGGAGGTTTAAATGTAGGTTCTCCACGCAATCCTTCCATAGAATGAATTAACGCAGTTTCCTCTCCGCAAACGAAAGCACCTGCTCCGTAACGCAATTCAATGTCAAAATCGAATCCGCTGCCAAATATATTTTTTCCTAACAAGCCGTATTCTCTTGCTTGACCTATTGCAATCTGCAAACGATGAATAGCCAGAGGATATTCGGCACGAATATAAATCAAACCTTTTGTTGCACCGATAGCAAATCCGTTAATGGTCATTGCCTCTATTACACTGTGCGGATCGCCTTCAAGGATACTTCTGTCCATAAACGCTCCGGGATCTCCTTCATCAGCATTGCAGACAACATATTTCTGGTCAGCGTGATTCTTTGAAGCAATTTCCCACTTCAAACCTGTTGGAAAGCCTCCGCCTCCACGACCACGCAAGCCGGAAAGTTTTATCTCTTCAATAACTTGTTCGGCAGACATTTCTGTAAGAACTTTTGCTACGGCAGCATAACCGTCGTTTGCAACATATTCATCAATGTTTTCAGGGTCTATGAAACCGCAGTTACGCAAGGCTATACGAAGTTGTTTTTTGTAAAAACCCATGTGTTTGGAATCTGAAATATGCTCCTTATTTTCAGGGTCGGTGTAAAGCAACCGTGTTACCTTACGTCCCTTAATAACGTGTTCGGCAACTATTTCGCCTGCATCTTCAGGTTTAACCTCCGTATAGAAAGTATTGTCAGGCATAACCTTAACAATAGGTCCCTTTTCGCAAAAGCCAAAGCAACCTGTGAGAATAACCTGCACATCTTCCTGTCCCTGTCTCTTTAATTCTAGTTGAAGATTTTCAACAATTTTTGCTGATTGAGAAGCGCTGCAACCGGTACCTCCACAAACCAGCAAGTGCATTTTGTATTTTGCCATTTTCTTCTACCCTCCTGTTAGTTTTTTTGTACGGTTTCGTAATTTACAGGAATGATACCATCAACAAGTTCGCCGTTTTTGATATATTTTTCAATAATCTCGTCTGCCTTTTGGGTATCAACATAACCAAAAACGATAGGCTCTTTTCCCGGAAGAGTAACTTCAATGGTTGGTTCGGCATGGCAATATCCCATACAGCCTGTTTGAGTCAGGACTATATCTATATGCCTTTTTTCACATTCGGTCAGGAAGTAGTCAAAAACCTGCTTGGCACCCGCTGCAATACCGCAGGTAGCCATAGCAACTTTGACCGCTACAAGACCATCCTTATTACCTTTTGCCCTTGTATCCATTTTTTCCTGTATATTGGATTTCAGGGCTTTGAGGTCTGCTAATGATTTTATTTGTGTCATACTATTTATGTATAAAGTTTATATTATTTGTATTTTTCAGGCTGCAAAAGTACAACTTTTTTCCTTAATACACAACAAATGCAACTAATTGTTTTTTTTATCAAATGAAAATTTTGAGAAAAAGAAATTGAAAAAAATTAGTATCTGTATGAATGATTTTTGTAATGTTACGAAAACCTTCCAAAAACTCATGGCAATAATCCGGATAAATTTAATTATACTGCTTGTTTGCTTGGTTAATAGGAATTTTTGTATCTTTGCACTCCTATTATAAGCGGGTTTTGCTTCAAAAGAACCAACCAATATGAATAAGAACTGGACTCTAAACCAACAATACGACAACAATTTAACCCTTCAACTTGCTCATAGCCTTGCTAACGGAAAGTATAGCAGCGAAAGCAGGGAAATAAAGTCATATTTTATAATTTCTCAACTGCTTCTCCAACGGGGGATACGTACTTTTGCCGAAGCCAAGCATTTTTTTCGTCCTTCCCTGTTTGATTTACATTCGCCATTTCTTATGGACGATATGTCCAAAGCAGTTGAAAGGATAGGTAAAGCAATGGAACGGAATGAGAAAATACTGGTTTATGGTGATTATGACGTAGATGGCACTTGTGCAGTGGCGTTGGTGTATTCGTATTTGAAGCGAATATATACGCATAATGTTGATTTTTATATTCCCGACCGCTATCATGAAGGTTATGGAGTGTCTTTGCAGTCAATAGATTGGGCTATAAACAACGGCTTTTCGTTAATCATTTCGCTGGATTGCGGTATTAAGGCTATAAATCAGGTAGAATATGCTGCAAGTAAAGGTATTGACTTCATAATATGCGATCATCACATACCCGATGACCAAGTGCCGAAAGCATACGCAATACTTGACCCGAAATGTCCTGATAGTCATTATCCATATAAGGAATTGACCGGCTGCGGGATAGGTTTCAAACTCGTGGAAGCCTTAACCCGAACTCGTAATGAAAATACCGTCAGCCTGTATGAGTATTTGGACTTGGTTACTTTGAGTATAGGTGCTGACGTTGTGCCGATTACAGATGAGAACAGGATACTTGCCTATTACGGATTAAAGCAAATAAACACCAATCCGCGACAAGGTATTATTGCTTTGCTTGCCTGTGCCGACGTAAAACCATCTCTGTACCGTAATACTTTATTTTTTAAGAAAGAAGTAACGATGACAGACCTTATTTTCAGCATTTCTCCCCGTCTTAACGCCGCAGGGCGAATGGAAAGCGGTGAAACAGCGGTTAAGGTTTTGATAGCCGATACCGAAAAGGAAGCAACAACAATAGCAAAGCACATAGACAAATGCAATAACAAACGAAGAGAACTTGACAGGCTGGCAACAGACGATGCATTGAAGATAATAGCCGATGACAGATTGAGTTCCGTGCGACATTCCAACGTTCTCTATTCACCTGAATGGCATAAGGGAGTTATAGGAATTGTTGCCTCTCGCGTGATTGAACATTACTACAAACCGACAGTTGTTTTCACTCGCAGTGAGGATTGTTTGGTTGGGTCGGCTCGGTCAATCAGCGGTTTTGATATTCATTCTGCCATTGCTCAATGTTCGTATCTGTTAAAGCATTTCGGAGGACATAAATCTGCGGCTGGACTTACAATGGCTGAAGAAAACCTTGCGGAATTTACGGAGAAGTTTGAGCAGGCTGTAACAGGCATTATGCAGCAGCAAAAAATGATTGACGTTGCCGATACCTTAAATATAGATATGGAAATAGGCTTGGACGACATCGGGGAACGGCTTATGCGTATGTTAAAGCAGTTTGAACCCTTTGGAAATCAGAATCCGGAGCCTCTTTTTACTACTTCCAGACTTGTGGATACGGGTTTTGCCAAAATAGTAGGCTCAAAGCATTTGAAGTTTGAGGTCATTCATCCGCATATATCTTCACAGCCAATCGGTGCAATAGGTTTTTCGCTTGCCGAAAAGAAGAATTTGATAAACGGGAAGGAGTTTGACATCTGCTATAACTTGACAGAAAACGAATTTAACGGCACAAAATCACTACAACTCAACGTAAAAGACATTCGCTAACGCCGTCCCAGAAATTTAATACCTTTTATTACTATGTTGAAATCCCGTTCTACGCTGTAATTGCGTGCATACAGCATATTCAAACGATGTGCCACGCTGTTATCAGTTTGTAAATCGCTTACGGAATCGGTGGTTGTAAGTATGGAAGGCTTTATGGACGGTAACTCATTGAGATTCTGTTCTGCCGTATAGCCGACGAGCGTCCTTTTTCCAAAGAAAACAAGTACGCAATTCTTAATATACGTCAGCGGATGCCTGATGACAAAGACCAAAATTGGCAATAACAGCAACAAAACAAAGGAAGCCGACAGGTCAAACAAACGTTTCTTGCGGCGGTTGTCCTCTTGGTTGATACTGTTTAAGGTAAAAGTATATAGATCTATGGGAGTGTTGATTGCATTTGAAGATATAATGAATTCAACCTTGTCGGGAGCGATGCTGAAATGAACATTCGTTTTAGCCATTTCACTCATCAGACTTACAATTCTTGACTGCGATAGACTTTTAGCACAAAATATCACTTCGCTAATAAGGTAAATGCGTATTATATCAGTGATTTGGCTTGTGTCGTTTTGACAATAAATCATCTCACAGTTCATTTTGGAATTGCGAAGTACATTTGCCACTCGCTCACTCTCCGTTTCATCACCTATAATAAGGTATCTTGCTGCCCTGTTATCCGATAAGGTTGCCTTGCCCGTTGTTATCAGTCGCACCAAAAGCCGTGATATGATTACAACAACAAGAGTCATAACCGACCCCATAAGTATTAAGGCACGCGAATATCGTAAAGATGACGGTAAAAGCGAATAAAACACAAGTAAAACAAACATTCCAACCGCTACTCCGCTGATAAGACGTGTAGTTTTGGTGTTTTTGGAGTAGCCTCCGTAGATATAAACAGATGCAAGCAGTACAAGGATATAGCAGGGTATCACATAAAGAAAATACGACTGCGGATAATAATCCTTATCGTTCCAAACGCTTATTGCCCAATAGCGTTCCAGCAGATAGAAACCGATATAGGCAAGTATAAAATCAAGAAACGGCTGAAAGAAAGACTTAAACAACCTTACAAAAGAAGCCATTAATGCATTGAACCATATTGCTAACCGTATGATAAGAGAAAAAAGTCGGCTCTGTTTTGACGACAGGTGCTTCTTTGCAAAAATATCCATTGCGTTATAGAAGGTATAGACGTAGTTAAGGCTGCCTTTCTTTGTTGATTCGCCTTTATAGTGTATTATTCTTGCATCGTGGAGATAGTAATTCCTGTATCCCGCTTGCGTAATGCGATATGACAGGTCAATATCCTCACCATACATAAAGTAATCCTCATCTAACAAGCCTGTTTTGTCCAAACATTTCCGTCTTAACATCATATATGCTCCTGCAAGTACCTCTACCACATTTGTTTGCTCATAAGACAAATGTCCCATGTAGTATCCGGCGTAGCGTTTTGAGTGAGGAAAAAGTTTTATTAAGCCGCTGAGTTTGCAGAACGAAACCCAGGGAGAAGGGAACCCTCTTTTACTTTCCTTTAACAGTCTTCCATTGCCGTCAATCATTTTAATACCCAAGCCTCCGCAATCTTTATGTGCGTCCATAAAGGCTATACATTTGGCGAAAGTCGTTTCCTCTACCAGAGTGTCGGGATTGAGCAACAGAATGTATTCTCCGCTACTTTGTTTTATCGCTTGATTATTTGCTTTTGCGAATCCTGCGTTTTCCTTGTTTTCAATCAGTTTTACGTTAGGATATTTCGTCTTCAGCATATCAACAGACGCATCAACGGAATTGTTATCCACGACAATTATTTCTGTTTCCTCCGTATCTTTAATTGCCTTATAAACAGACGAAAGGCAGTTATCAAGGAAATAAACGACATTATAATTGACTATTATTATAGAAAGTTTCATTCTTATTGCTTTTTACGAGCCTGCAAAGGTAATAAAATTTTCCAATACAAATTTTTAAGATAGCGTAATTGCAATATGTATTCACAGAATTTGATTCCGGAATCCTGAAACTTGATTCTGGAACGCTATAATCAAATTACAGAATTCTATAATCAAATTCCGGCGTTCTATAATTTGATTCTATTTTGTTGGAATTTGATTTCAGGAATTTGGAATAAGCAAAAAGGCATTAGAAAACACGCATATAAAATACTCAAATAAAAATAATTTTTATCAAATGCTTGTTATGTAAAAAAAAAATAGTACTTTTGCGGCTGCTAATTCAACTAAAAATAAACTATGATAAGCAAAATAGATGTACTTCTCGGCTTGCAGTGGGGAGATGAAGGGAAGGGTAAGATTGTTGATGTGCTTACACCTGACTACGATATTATTGCCCGTTTTCAAGGCGGTCCAAACGCAGGACACACACTTGAATTTGATGGCATTAAACACATATTACATATCATTCCATCAGGCATTTTTCATAAGGAAAAGAAAAACCTGATTGGTAATGGCGTGTTGGTAGAGCCTGTTATTTTCAAAAAGGAAATAGAGAGTTTGCTTTCAAAAGGCGTAGATGCGAAATTGAACCTTTTAATATCAAATAAGGCTCATCTGATATTGCCTACCCATCGTCTGATAGACGCTGCCAATGAAACCTTTAAGGGTTCTGCCAAGATAGGTTCTACGTTGAAGGGCATAGGACCTGCCTATACGGATAAGGTTGCCCGTTTGGCAATGAGGATAGGGGATATTATGAGTGCGGATTGCCTTCAAATGTATAATAAATTGAAGGAAAGTCATATCAGATACATCAACTCGCTTGGTTTTACGCTGAACAGTTTCCAGATAGACGGCTTTTCATTGGAAGAATATGAACGTCTATGGTTTGAAGCCTTGAATACGCTTAAACAATTCAGTATTATAGACAGCGAATACTACATAAATGATGCGTTGAATAGCGGTAAGAGGGTGTTGGCTGAAGGAGCGCAGGGGTCAATGCTTGATATTGATTTTGGTTCTTACCCGTTTGTAACATCTTCAAACACGGTTACGGCTGGTGTTTGTACGGGTCTGGGCGTTGCTCCTGCGAGAATAGGGAATGTTTATGGCATTTGCAAAGCGTATTGTACGAGAGTAGGTTCGGGACCTTTCCCTACGGAACTTTTTGATAAAGATGGCGAAGTTTTAAGGGAGAAAGGCAGGGAATATGGTTCAACTACAGGGCGTCCTCGTCGTTGTGGATGGATAGATTTACCTGCTTTGCGTTATGCGTGTATGCTTAACGGAGTTACGCATCTTGTTATAATGAAGATAGATGTGCTTAATGACTTTGACGAAATAAAGGTTTGCGACCGTTATGAAATAAACGGACAGGATACGGAGCGGGTTCCTTATGATATAGTTACGTCTCAAATTCACCCTGTTTATTCTTCCTATCGTGGTTGGAAGCAGGACATCAGCGGAATCTGTCACTATGAGCAGTTACCGCAAGCAATGAAACAGTATATTGACTCATTGGAAAGCAAACTTGGCATAAAGATTGCCGTTATATCAACGAGTCCAGACAGGAAAGACACAATATATAAAGATATTATTTAGAAAAAAATTAGAACATTTAGGATATGAAGAAAGTTGTTTTAACATTAGTATTGGCGTTAGTTGTTTTTGGTGCGATGGCACAGCAAAAACTAAGAATATCTGACGTTCCACAGGAAGTAAGAATGGGTTTGGAAAATACCTATTCGGATTACAAATTCATAGCATGGTATTTTGAGACAGGGCAATACGTAGCTGAGATAAGCATTGATAATCAGGTTGGTCGCTGTTTTTTTACTGCTAACGGGAACTGGCAATTTACCATTTTCAATGTGGCAGAAAAGGAATTGCCTACTTTGGTTGCTAATTATTTTATTAACAATTATCCCGGTTATCGTATAAAAAAATCGGAGTATGTTGAGGATTTCAGTGGTGATAATTACTATCGCTTGATTATTTCAATGAAAGGCGTAGGTCAAACCGAATATGAAATGATATTTGACCCGCGAGGAAAACTCACAAAGACTAATGCACCAGACCCAGCCTACGTAAAGAAGGATTATATTGCCCGTCTTAACCCTGAGGATATTGAACGCCGTCAAAAGAAAATGGCGGAAAGAGACGGTACATTAAACAGTTATGGATTGGAAGTAGGGGATGGCAGCAGCAAAAAGAAATCCGAAAAGGTTGAAATAGAAACTCCGGAAGCGCTGGAAGTAACAAAAATTCCCGATGAAGTAACAAAGGCATTTGCAAAGAAGTATCCAAGGATAGAGGTTGAAGAATGGAAAAATGATAATGGTAATTATCGTGCGTATTTCCTTAATAGACAGGGCGTAGATGTGGAAGCGTTGTACTCCCCCGAAGGAATGCTGATGAGTACTACTACAAAAGTTTCACCGGACCGCTATCCACGTATGATTCTCAAAGATTTGGAAGAGCGTTATCCCAAAGCAAAGATAGAATTAATTCAAAAAGTTGATTACGATTTAAAGTATCGTAAGTCCGTTACCGACAAGAAACTTGAACAATACTTTTATGTGGAGTTAAGTGAAAAGATTAAAGACAGGAAAGAGCGTAAGTACATCAAGCTAACCTACGATAAATCATTCAAATATCAGGGATTAGCCGGCTCAACCGACGCATACGAAGAAGATTTGTAAGAAAGTCGGTTACGGATTCAAAAGTTCCGGACGGCGTTCGGCAGTTCGTTTTACCGATTGCTCCATTCGCCATTCATCTATTAGTTTTTGATTGCCTGAAAGCAAGACCTGAGGTACGCACCAGCCATTATAATCTGCCGGACGTGTATAAACAGGGGGTGAAATCAAACCATCTTGAAATGAATCGCTTAAAGCCGATGTTTCATCACTCAAAACACCCGGTAACAACCTTACAACGCTGTCGGCAATCACCGCTGCAGCAAGTTCTCCGCCCGAAAGAACGTAATCACCTATTGAAATTTCAAGCGTAATTAAGTGTTCCCGCACACGCTCATCAACTCCTTTGTAATGCCCGCAAAGGATGCACAGGTTCTCTTTCAACGATAATTCATTGGCAATGGCTTGTGAGAGTTGCTTTCCGTCAGGTGCAGTGTATATTATTTCATCATAATGCCGCTTTGTTTGCAATTCGGCGAGGCAGTTGGCGATTGGCTCAATCTGCATTACCATTCCCGCTCCACCACCGTAAGGATAATCATCTACACTTTTGTAATTAGTTGTTGCATAGTTCCTTAAATTGATTACATTCGCCGAAAACAATCTCTTTTCTCTTGCTCTGTTGAGAATGGAAAGGGAGAAAATTTCGTCAAACATTGAAGGAAAAAGCGTTATAACGTCTATGTGCATAATAAAATCTGTATTTTATGGAATGCAAAAGTACTAAAATAATTGCGAAAACCAGTAAAAAAATAACAAAAAGGCATTATGAATTCTTGAAATCAAATTACAGAAATCTATAATCAAATTATAGCACGCCGGAATCAAATTATAGAACGCTAAAACTTGATTATAATTTTCTGTAATTTGATTCTAAAAAAATAAGGTCTGATTTTGATTAAATTTATCAATTCAATGGAAAATTGTATCTTTGCAGCCATTAAACAGAGTAAAGAGAGAAATATATTTTTATGAAGTACTGCAAAAATTTAACCGTAACCTGCAACATTCCTTTGGCGAATAACTTTTTTTATTTGACCTTAAGAAGTGCTGAAAACCTTCCCCAGATAAATCCGGGACAGTTTGTACAGATTTTATCCGCCGCAGGAAACGGACAGAAGTTGCGAAGACCAATATCCGTTTGCGATGTGGATTATGCGAAGAACGAAATAATGCTGCTCATACAGATAGTTGGCGACTGCACACGGGCAATGAGTGAGGTGAAAACGGGGGATGAGATTAGCGTTATCTACCCTTTGGGTAATGGGTTTGAGGTTACGGACGACAAAGTGCTGATGATTGGTGGTGGAGTAGGCGTTGCACCGATGCTTTATTTGGCAAAGGAATATGCAAAGCGGGGAATACGGCAGGATTTGTTGATAGGCGTTAGAACCAAAGAGCATTTGCTTCTCGCAGAAGAGTTTAATAAATATGCCAACCTTCATATCACGACCGAGGACGGCTCTTTAGGTGTGAAGGGATTGGTGATTGTTCATCCTGTTCTGCGGAATCGTTACGACAGAATCTACTGTTGTGGTCCTGATCCAATGATGCGTGCGGTTGCAAAGGCGGCAAAGGACAGTCAAACGCCGTGTTATCTGTCTTTGGAGGAGAGAATGGCGTGCGGAATCGGGGCTTGTCTGTGCTGTGTCGTGAATACGCAGGACGGAAACCGATGTACCTGCACGGAAGGTCCTGTTTTCCTTGCCGATAACTTGATTTTTTAATACTAAAACCAAAGAATATCAAAATGAAAGTACTGATTTTAGGTTACGGAAAGATGGGAAAAATGATTGAAAGGCTTGCTTTGCAGCGCGGACACAGCATTGGCGGTCGCATAGACAGGGTTGAGGATTGGCAAACCTTCAACGGAGATTGCGATGTCGCCATTGATTTTTCTCAGCCTTCGGTTGTGAAGGATAATATAAAGAGATGTTTTGCGGCAAACCTGCCTGTGGTGATTGGAACTACGGGATGGACAAAGGATTACGAGGAGATAAGCCGATATTGTTTGGAAAACGGGAAGGCAATGCTCTATTCGTCAAATTTTTCTATTGGAGTGTTCCTTTTTAACAGGATAAGCGTTATGGCGGCGGGCATTTTGGCACCTCATAAGCAATACTTACCCAAGTTAAACGAGACTCACCATATTCACAAGTTGGACAAACCGTCGGGAACTGCCATAACGCTGGCGGAAAACCTTGTTTCGTGGTATCCGAACCTTGAAATAAATTCCGTAAGAGAGGGAGAAGTTTTTGGTATTCACGAGATTAGTTACACATCTCCCTGTGATATTATTTCCATACGGCACGAGGCTACCTCGAGAGAAGGTTTTGCTTTGGGGGCTGTTGTGGCTGCGGAATTTATACTGGGGAAGACCGGAGTTTTCACAATGAATGATATAATTTAATCAAATAATAATAAAATGAAATACACTATCGGAATAGACATCGGCGGAACAAATACCATCTTTGGCTTGGTTGATGAGAACGGAACCATAGTTCATCAAACGGGTATCAAGACTCGTGACAGCCAAACCATCAATAATTATCTTGATGCTTTGACTTATAACATTCAACGGCTGATTGAGAAGATTGAAACCCCTGAAAACATTATTGCTGTCGGCGTTGGCGCTCCTAACGGCAACGCATTTCGCGGCACTATTGAGTATGCGCCGAATCTTCCCTTCGAAGGAGTGATTGAATTGAAGAAAGAATTGGAACAAAGGCTCTTATCGCTTGGTTATGACCTGAAAGTTTATGTTACAAATGACGCAAACGCTGCCGCCATCGGCGAGATGATGTACGGCAAAGCCAAAGACGGCGTACGCAACTTCATAATGATTACCTTAGGTACGGGAGTTGGCAGCGGCATTGTGGCGGATGGTAAATTGATCTACGGACATACCGGATTTGCGGGCGAGATTGGTCATACAAAAGTGAGTAGTGGTGGTCGTAAGTGCAAGTGTGGCAAAAATGCTTGTGCGGAAACCTATGCTTCCGCTTCGGGTATAGTTAAGACAGTTTGGAATAGATTAAAAAAACAGTGGCATCCGTCAATTTTAGCCGGCATACCGTTTGAAGAATTAGACGTAAAACTCATAGCAGATGCGGCATTGAAGGGCGATAAAGCGGCGTTGTTTGCTTTTGAGTTGGCTGCGCGCAAATTAGCGGTGGCGTTGGCGAATGCGGTTGCGGTAACGTCTCCGGAAAAGATATACTTATTTGGCGGCATTGCGGCTTCGGGCGATTTATTGCTGAAACCTTTGCGGGCTTTCTTGGAGAAGGAATTATATGTCTCCTTTAAGAATTCGGTAAGTGTGGAGTTATCGGGCTTACAACAGGCTGATGCTGCGATACTTGGTGCGGCTGCTTTGGGTCTAACGGGGAATTAAAAAATTCATTTTTGGAATTCGTTGAAAAAAGTCCCAGACTTTTTCAAAAAAGTCTGGGACTTTTTTGAAAAACTCTGGGACTTTATCATGAAAAGTCCCAGACTTTCCGGAAAAAGTCCCAGACTTTTTTGAAAAAGTCTGGGACTTTTTTTACGAATTCGGGGAGTTGTTGGAATAACTCGGCGACTTATTTTAAAAAGTACGGCGATGAAAAAAATTATCGCCCTACTTTTAAAAATAAGTACGGCGATAAATTTAAAAAGTAGGGCGATAAATATTTTTTTCGCCCTACTTTTTTTAACAACTGCGGGACTTCTGAAAATCAATCGGTTACAAAAGCGATTTTTTGCCCGTTGGGCGTGTCATTTCTTGGGTTTCAGGGAAAGCATCAGGCGATCCGTCTCAATAATACGTTCATCCGCCATATCTATCACCACGTCCATCAACTCGTTCTCCCGTAAGGGATCAAAATTCGCCGCTAACGCCGAAAAAGGTTGCGACCCCGACCGAAGAAAATCAAGAATAAATTTACGTACTTCCCTGTTAGTCTCTCTGTTTCTGACACATACGTCGCAGCGTCCGCAGTTTGAAATCTTTTCTCCAAAGTGTTTCAAAATTTGTTGCTGCCTGCATTTGAACGATTCAAGGTATGATAACATTATTTCCTCATCCTTCTTTGCCAACTTCCGCAGTTGCGAATATTCTTGCATAACCGCAAAATGCGAAGACGGCAATCTGTCCTCCAAAAAGACGATTTGTTGCCCGCTTTCAAAGGATCTGACGTCCATAATGCCGTATGTATGTAACTGTTGCAGGTCTTTAACCACACGAGAGGGCTTTTCGTAAATTTTTTTGCTTATTTCGATCGGGTTAATTCGGGTTAATTCGGTACGAATAGCAGGATAATTTCGCAGCAAACACTCTATCAATGGATTATACTGCGGGTTGAGGGCAATAAAATCCAATAAATCATACTTATCTACCGTTATCACTGCCCATAATTCGGCTTTCTCCAACTCGTTAAAAGCAATAAATCCATTAAGTTCCAGTATCCGCAGAGCGTTAAACACGAACACCGGATCAAAAGCGTATTTATGTACAAAATTCCTTATGTTGAAGGAAAAAATACTCGCTTTGCCCGACCCGAAAGGCAGTTTGTAGAAATTATAAAGGGCAGTATATACCTTTTCAACAAGCGCTGTCTCAGGATATTGGGATTCTATTCTGCCGTACAGGGACTGCAAATCTTCTTTCTCGTACATCAGCACGGCGTACGCCTCTTTGCCGTCCCTTCCCGCCCGACCTGTTTCCTGAAAATAGGCTTCCATATTCTCAGGTACGTCAGTATGAACAACATAACGCACGTCCGCCTTATCAATCCCCATACCAAAAGCGGTAGTTGCCACGACTAAAGGAATTTTCCCTTCTTTCCATAAATTTTGACGGGCATTCCGTTCATACAAAGGCAGTCCTGCGTGATATGAAACGGCGTTAAGTCCTCTCTCTGTCAGTTCTTTGGCTAAATTTTCGGCTTTTGCTCTTGACCTTACGTAGATTATTCCGCTGCAACCCTTGAATTTATTATACAAATAGGCTATCTTATTTGTTTTATTACGCTCCCTGCATACGATATATCGGAAATTCTCCCGTAAAAATGAGGCTTGGATAACATTTTTCCTGCGAAAAGCAAGTAAAGACTGGATTTCCTCTTTAACTTTCTCGGTTGCCGTTGCGGTAAGAGCAAGGATTGGTGCATCGGGTTGCAAGTCTCGCAACTTTTTTATCTGCAAATATGACGGGCGAAAGTCGTGTCCCCATAACGAAATGCAGTGTGCCTCATCCACAACCAGCATACTGACTTTCATTTGCTTGAATGCCTCAATAAAAGTCCGGGAACGGATTCTTTCAGGTGCGATAAAAAGAAATTTAAGTCGCTGATGAACAGCAGCATTAAGGATTGCTTCAATTTTTGTCCCAAACATAGAATAATTTATCGTCTGTGCCTGCAAACCTTTCCTTGCCAAATCATCAACCTGATCCTTCATTAGTGAAATAAGTGGCGATATGACTATGCAAACTCCTGCTTTCATCATCGCAGGTACTTGATAACAAATACTTTTCCCGCCTCCCGTCGCCATCAAAGCCAGAGTATCATTCCCCGAAAGGACGGATTGAATAATTTCCTGCTGAAACGGACGAAAAGATTCGTACCCCCAGTATTTTTTTAGTATGTATAACGGGTCGTTTTGCACCTTTCCTATCCGTGAATAGCCTTTCCGTGAGCCGCTTCCAAGGCTTCCATAATTCCTTCGCTCATTGTGGGATGGGGAGCGACCGATTCAAGCATTTGAGTCGCGGTAAGCCCGGCATCTCTCGCGTTTACAATCTGATAAATCATTTCCGTAACACCGTCACCGACCATAGAACAACCCAGAATCCTGTCATCATTAGCGTCAAGTACGATTTTAACAAATCCATCTCTGTTTCCGGCAGCCGCAGCCTTGCCCGAAGCCATATACATGAACTTTCCGATACGGATATTCTTGCCTTCCGCCTTCGCTTGTGCCTCAGTTATACCGCAGGACGCTATTGCAGGCGTGGTATATGTGCAGGCAGGAATATTATCGTAGTTAATAGTTTTCGGATTCAAGCCCTTAATCGCCTCAACGCAAACAATAGCCTCACGGGAAGCCACATGTGCCAAAGCCTGTCCCTTTACAATGTCGCCAATGGCGTAAATACCTTTAACATTCGTGCGATACATATCATCAACAACAACTTTCCCTCTGTCCAAAGCAACTCCAACCGCTTCCAATCCAAGGTTTTGTGTATTGGGTTCAACGCCTACTGCCGACAAAACAACGTCTGCTTCAATTATTTCCTCTCCTTTTTTGCCCAGAACAAAGACTTTGCATTTACCCTCTTCATTTTGTTCCACTTTTTCCACCGATGCCGATGTTAAAATCTTCATTCCGTTCTTCTTAAAGCAGCGTTGAAGAGTACTGCTCGCCTCTTCGTCTTCGTTAGGTGCGATTCGCGGCAGGTATTCCACCAGAGTAACCTGCGTACCTATCGTTTGGTAAAAATAAGCGAACTCACTGCCTATCGCACCCGAGCCAACAACTACCATAGATGCGGGTTGCTCTCTCAGGGTCATTGCTTCCCGATAACCGATTACTCGTTTGCCGTCCTGAGGTAAGGAAGGCAGTTGCTTACTTCTTGCTCCTGTTGCTAAAATGATGTGTTCCGCTTCATAAACTGTTGCTTCGCCATCATTATTTACTTCTATTGTTGAAGCAGAAAGCAGTTTCGCCGTACCGTTCAGCACACTTACCTTATTTTTATTCAGTAACATTGCAACGCCTCTGTTCATTGACGCAGCCACCTCCCGAGAACGTGTAACCATTTTGGACAAATCCGCCTTAATATCGCCACTTATTTCAACGCCATAGGCTTCTCCGTGTATGGCACAGCCGTATGCTGCAGCGGATTTCAGTAATGCTTTGGTAGGAATGCAGCCCCAGTTAAGGCAAATGCCGCCAAGATTCTCCCTTTCAACGATCGCCGTGTTGAAACCAAGTTGAGCGGCACGCACAGCGGCAACATAGCCACCGGGTCCGCTACCTATAACAATTATATCGTACTTCATAGTATGTTTTTGTTTGATTTAAGGCGGCAAAAGTACAAAAAAATCCAATTAACCAAACAAAAAGCCCATTCAAATCAACGAACGGGCTTTTTTCTTTTGATTTCCGTTAATTATTCTACGATAACTTTCTTTGTAACAGAGCCATTATCGGTATAAATCCTCACGAAATAATTACCTTTTGCAAAATTTGATACATCAATCGTTGATTCTTTGCCCACATAAACCGCTTTTCCCAACACATCAACCACTTCTACGCTATTTATCTTCTCATAACAATCAATCATCAGTTGGTCTTTTGCAGGATTAGGGTAGAGAACAATTTGTAAAGTCTCAACATCGTTCAAACTACTGCCGATACAGTCCGTATAATTACTGAAATTGCTCCAGCCGACTTATACGCCGTTTCGCTCTCACAAGGGACATGAACGGGGATATTTGTTGATATTCCCTGAAAGGTTGATGATTCTATCACGGGAGGTGTTAAAGCAGAACAGGTTATTGATGATATTCCTTCGCACGATGCAAAATTACCAAGCCCGATATGTGTAACGGAATTGCCGATAATTAATTCCGTAAGGTTGTTATTTGCAAAGGCTACATCCCCAATCGTTGTAACGGAGTTTGGGATTACTACGGAGGTTAAGCCCAAACAGTTATAGAAACACCACGATCCCAGAGTTTCAACGCCGTTTGGAATTGACAAAGAGCCTAATCCGCTCCACGTAAACGCCGCAAAAGTATAAAATTTTCTTGACATACAAAAATCTACTTCCGGAGTCATGAAAAAAAGTCCCAGAGTTTTTTTAAAAACTCTGGGACTTTTTCCGGAAACTCTGGGACTTTTCATGATAAACTCCCAGACTTTTTCGAAAAACTCCCAGAGTTTTTTTAAAAACTCTGGGACTTTTTTTACTAACTCTGGGAGTTATTTTAATAAGTACGGCGATGGAAAAAATTATCGCCCTACTTTTTTTAACAACTGCGGGACTTCTGAAAATCAATCGGTTGCAAAAGCGATTTTTATGCGTCAAATAGTAAGGTTTGTCCCTGATCATCAATCACAGGTTCAACGTTGGTTTGCTCCGTATCGGTAGTTGTCTCATCCTCTGCGGGTTTCAATACATCAATCCGTTCAACGGGGTTAGCCGTCAGCCTTTTGCCTTTTGCCTTCTGCTTCATAACTTCAACAAAATCAGCGATTGAGATGTCAAGGTCTTCGAGTGGTTTTTTCGTTTTGCGGTTGTCAAATTTTATGTGCAGGAGAGGTTTCAAATCGGTGCAGCAATGAATGAGCCTTTGGCTGTCTTCGCTTTCCAAAAAGGCGGTTTTCTTGTCCGTATCCTCAATAAAAAATCTTTTAACGTAGTACTTATTCGCCTCAACGTCAAGATAAATAACACTTACGGGCTTTTGCGGATTCCATTTCTCAATAAGCAGCAAATCATCGTCAAAGTGCGTTGTCAAATCAAAGGACGTAAGCCGCAGATGTCCCGACTTATAGACCGCAAGTACCTTATCCTTACCGCTAAACGCACCAAGCAAAATACCTCTCCGGTCGGTGTTCAGCCGTTTGACGCTTTCGTCGAACCAAACTCTCATAGGCGCCAGCGTAGATACGCCTTCGCCCTTCTTTATCACCTTTCTCAACGGATTTCTATTTACGATGTTTCCGGCGGAACTGCGTCCCTTAATAAGGATGTCGGCAAAATTTATGTCGTATTGAAGTTTCTGTAATTTAGGTTTGGCTTTCAGGCAAATGGTTACCACTTCCGCTTCGCCGTTTGGGTTGGCTGAAAAATACAGAACCTTACTTCCCTTTGTTCCTTTGGTCAAAGAATACTCCTTACCTCTGATTACGCCGCCGACATTGAAGCGTTTGATGTAACTTTTGCCGAAAGCACCATCCTGATACACCATATTATATATGGTACGTTCGTCATTCCGTTTGAAAACCGCAACATATATCAAATCCTTACCAAGGAAATCCTTCTCCGCAACCTGCTTTACGACAAACGTTCCGTCTCTTCGGAAGGCTATAATGTCATCTATATCCGAGCATTCGCAGACATATTCTCCTTCTTTGAACTTATAGCCCGCAAAACCGTTCTCATAGTCGCAGGAAAGTTTCTCATTGGCTACCGCAACCGCCGCCTGCTCTATGTAATCGAAGTTTCTTATTTCCGTTTTGCGTTCTCTGCCTTTGCCGTAACGCTCTTTGATACGGCGGAAGTAAGCGATGGCATAATCAATCAGGTGTTCAAGGTCATATTGTACCTGTTTCATATCGTCTTCTATGGCAATGAGGGTATCATCTGCCTTATCGGCGTTATATTTTGAAATCCTGTCTATAGGAATCTTCCGTAACCGATGTATATCATCAAGAGTTACCTCACGCAAAAGTTTTTTGATGAACGGTTTTAAGCCGTTGGCTATCGTATCATCAATATCCTTGTCGGTCTTACAGGGTTTTATCTGTTCGTAAATCTCGTTTTCAATAAATATACGTTCCAAAGAAATCCATTGCCACTTCTCTTGCAACTCCCGAAGGGCTATTTCCAACTCACGTTTCAGCAAATCAAGCGTGTTTTTCGTTGAAACACGCAGTATTTCGCTTACAGCAGCAAAGCGAGGCTTCTCATTATCAATCACACACGAGTTAGGAGCAAGCGATAACTCACAATCCGTAAAGGCATACAAAGCATCAATGGTCTGGTCGGGCGATGTATCCTGCGGAAGAGTGATTACGATTTCGGCTTCTCTTGCTGTGTTGTCGTCAATCTTCTTTATCTTTATCTTTCCCTTCTCATTAGCCTTCACTATTGAAGCAATAAGCGAATCGGTGGTCGTTCCGAAAGGTATTTCCGTGATTACAATGCTGCGTTTGTCAATAATCTTCATTCGCGCCCTTGCTCTAATCCTGCCGCCTCTCAATCCGTCATTATATTTTGAAACATCAATCAAACCACCCGTTAGAAAGTCGGGATATATCTCAAAGGGCTTGTCCTGTAATATGGCTATGGAGGCATCAATCAGTTCTACGAAGTTATGAGGCAGTATTTTGCAGGCAAGACCCACCGCTATACCCTCCACACCCTGAGCAAGAAGAAGCGGAAACTTCACAGGAAGGGTATCGGGTTCTTTATTTCTGCCGTCATAAGAAGGATGAAATGATGTAGTTTGAGGATTGAATACGACCTCATTAGCGAATTTTGACAGCCGAGCCTCAATATATCTTGGTGCGGCAGCCCCATCGCCCGTCAAAACGTTACCCCAATTCCCCTGACAGTCAATAAGAAGGTCTTTTTGTCCCAACTGAACGAGAGCATCGCCGATAGAAGCATCACCATGAGGGTGATATTTCATCGTATTGCCAACGATATTGGCTACCTTATTATATCTGCCGTCATCAAGTTCTTTCATTGAGTGAAGGATACGGCGTTGCACGGGCTTCAAACCGTCATTTATGTGAGGCACAGCCCGTTCTAAAATTACATAAGAGGCATAATCCAGAAACCAATCCTGATACATTCCTCTTAAACTCGCAGTTTTATGTGTTGTTTTTGTGTTTTGTTCTTCCATTTTGCAACTTTCCTTTTGCCATATTACGATTTCAGTGTGTTTTTCTCTTAAAAAAACAGGTGCAAAAGTACAAAAAAATTTTTTGTTAAGGAGTTTTATTTTTTTACAAACTCAATTTATTTTTCCTTAAATTTGATTATAGAAAATTATGCCCGAAATTCATTCATTTATAATCAAATTATAACCGCCTTAAAATCAAATAATAATAATCTGTAATCAAATAAGATTGATATTATGTTGCCAAGATAATCATATTATGTTGGCAACATACTTCAATTATCTTGCCAACATAGTTTAAGTATGTTGCCAACATAATATGATTATCTTGGCAACATAATATCATCCAAAGCAAGTTTCGGATGATTATTCTTTGATTACGGATGAATGAAATCAAAGAAAGGACAAATAAATTATACATTACAACTAATTTTATTACTTTTGCAATCCGTAAAACAGTATTTTCAACGAATGAAACAGAAATTTGCAGGCAGGAAAAAGGTTATTATCGCCATATTTGTAGTTATGGGTGTGGTGTATCTTGCCCGTATATTTTTTTTACAGATTATAGACTCCTCTTATGCCGAAAAAGCGAATCGTAATGCTTTGCGTTTCCGCACTCAATACCCCGCAAGAGGATTGATGTTTGACCGTAAGGGCGAATTGTTAGTTTATAATGAGGTTGTATATGACCTGATGGTCATTCCGTCACAGGTGAAAGACCTTGATACTGCGAAGTTTTGCAAGTTGTTAAACCTTACCGTAGAAGAATTTAACAGCCGAATGGAAAAGGCAAAAAAGTATTCGCGTTATGCCCCTTCAATCTTTGAAAAACAGATAGCCAAAAATGAATTTGCTCTTATTGCGGAAAAGTTGTATCTTTACAAGGGTTTCTATTCGCAGGCACGGGCTTTACGGTTTTATCCCAAAGCATTAGCGGCACATGTACTTGGTTATGTGGGCGAGGTAAATGATAACCAGATAGCAAAAGACCATTACTACAAAACGGGAGACTATATTGGAATGAGCGGTCTTGAAAAGAGTTACGAGAAAGAACTGAGAGGCGAGAAGGGAAGCAAGATAACGCTTGTTGATGTGCATAATCGTGAGAAGGGAGCCTACCAAAACGGTCTCTATGACACCGCTGCCGTAGTAGGAATGAATCTTTACACCACGTTGGACATAGACTTGCAGCAGTATGCCGAAGAATTGATGGCTAATAAACGGGGTTCCATTGTAGCAATTGAGCCTGAAACGGGCGAGGTACTTTGTTTTGTGTCCGCACCTTCCTATAATCCTAATTTGTTGGTAGGTCGTGTGCGAGGGAATAATTATAAGGCGTTGGCAGATGATGTTTCCAAGCCGCTGTTCAATAGAGCCTTGATGGCACAATATCCTCCCGGCAGCATATTCAAAGTTGCTCAGGCATTAGTTGCATTAGATATGGGTGTGATAAGTCCTCACAGCGGTTTCCCATGTGATAAGAGCCTCGTGGGATGCCACAATCACCCTTCTGCAACCAATGTTCGGGATGCTATAAAGATGTCTTGTAATCCTTATTTCTACAGAGTATTTCAGCGAATCATACAAAGGCGTAATCCAAAAGGCAGTATAGACAGTAAATATGGCTTGTTGCAATGGCGAGAGGCTATGTTGCGAATGGGATTCGGCACTCGGCTTGATATAGACTTGCCTAACCTGAAGCGAGGTAAGATTCCAGATACCGCCTTTTATAATCGCTGGTATCCGGAAGGCTGGAACTTTTACACAATAAAGTCTAACAGCATAGGGCAGGGAGAAGTGGAGGTTGTACCTCTTCAAATGGCTAACTTTGCAGCAATAGTTGCTAACAGAGGTTGGTATATCACGCCGCATTTTGTTCGTTCCTACGGCACGGAAAATGAACGCTGGAGACGCACTGCTTATAATGAGAAACATTTAAGCCATATAGACAAAGCATATTGGGATATTGCTGTGTCAGGTATGTGGGCTGTGGTGCATGAAGCAGGTGGTACGGGACGGCTTGCCCGTTTGGACAACATAGCCGTTTGTGGTAAGACAGGCACTGCTCAAAACAAAGGTACGGATCATTCTGTTTTCATAGCCTTTGCTCCAATGAACAATCCTAAAATAGCAATCAGTGTTTATGTAGAGAACGCTGCGGGTGGCGGAGGTGCATGGGCAGCCCCTATTGCGGGCTTACTGATTGAGAAGTATTTGAATGGAGAAGTCAAAAGGAAGGATTTTGAGAAGAAATATATGGAAACAAATCCGTGTCAGCCCATTAGAACAAATAAAAAATAAGGAATTATGAGCAGGAAATCGTTTTTTGTCAAAATAGACTGGACTCTTATTACAATATATCTTTTACTTGTAATAACGGGAGTTGTAAATATATATGCCGCTGTTTATAATCCCGAAGCAAATGCTGTTTTTGCCACCGACACACGTTATTTCAAACAACTGATATGGATTTTTGCCGCATTGATTATTGCTGTCTTTGTGCTGGTGATAGACCCTGCATTCTTCGCACGCAATTCCTATATTATATATGGGGTATTCATTTTGCTGTTATGTGCTGTGCTTGTGATAGGAACGGCAACCAAGGGAGCAAAATCGTGGTTTGGCGTAGGAGAATTTGGTATCCAGCCTTCGGAATTTGCAAAGATGGCTACGGCTCTTGCTTTGGCGAGATTTATATCAAGAACCGACTTCATAAGGAACACAAAGAATATGCTGATAACTCTTTTTATCATTGTTTTTCCATTGTTGCTTGTTCTGCTTCAAAATGATACGGGTTCGGCATTAGTATATATAGCGTTCGTTCTGCCTTTGTATAGAGAGGGATTAAGTCGTTATGTGCTTATTATGGGCTTTGCTCTTATTGGGTTGTTCATTTGTGCATTGCTTGTGAATATCTGGCTTTTGCTTACTGTGTTTCTGTTTATCACATTGCTTATCTGGGGGATTGGAAAGCGAATACGCCGTCTTAATTTCAAGTTTAAGTATTTGCTGTGGATATTTCTGGGTGTTGCATGCATAACAGGGCTTACCAAAGTTGCGTATGAATATGTTTTACAGCCCCATCAAAAAGACCGAATAGAAGTTTTATTAGGACAAAAAGTTGATAACAAAGGAGTAGGATACAACGTTAATCAAAGTAAAATAGCCATTGGCAGCGGCGGTTTTTGGGGAAAGGGTTTCTTAAACGGTACTCAAACCAAGTACAATTTTGTTCCGGAACAGGATACCGACTTTATATTCTGCACTATTGGTGAAGAATGGGGATTTGTTGGTGCTTTTATTGTGGTAGGTCTTTATATGCTGCTGATAATCCGCATAATTAACAAAGCGGAACGACAACGCAGCGGATTTGCAAGGATATATGGTTATTGTGTATCGTCTATTCTGTTTTTTCATATCCTCATCAATATCGGTATGACCATAGGTCTGTTGCCTGTGATAGGCATTCCGTTGCCTTTTATCTCTTATGGAGGGTCGTCTTTGTGGGCTTTCACGTTGCTTGTTTTCATTTTCATACGTCAGGACGCCCAAAGAACGGAACTTGTTTAGCCTTTCATTTCTTAAACCTTTATCTCGGCGTAGCCAAACTTGATTATAAAATGGACTTAATAGACTAAAGTGAGGCTGAAAAAGCGAAAAAGAACCTAATTTGTCAATTTAGAATCAGGTTTTAATAATTCAATATAGCACTTTTTAGAACAACCAACTTAATCCCATACTTGGCATTACGGGTAACTGATTAACACGTGTTCCTGTTACTCTGTCGTAATAGAAAAGGTTGTTTCTGTTATACACGTTGGTAACTCCGAGATTCAACTCAAGAACAGAGCGTTTGCTTATCTGCCAGCGTTTTTTCAAACTGATGTCAAGACGGTGGTAATCAGGCAATCGCTTGGAATTCAATTCCCCATAATATGTAGTAAGATTACCGTTTGCATATATAATATCGGAACTTATTCCGTCGGTAAGAGGAAGGCTCTCACCCATTCCACGAGTTGGAGTATAAGGGAAACCACTGCCATAATTCCATCGTACGGATACTTCCCAAGAACGACTTAACCCAAATTGATATGAAGCAAGTATATTAACATTGTGTCGGCGGTCGTAATGAGGATAATAAGTCTGTACTTCGTTTGTTTTTTCTACCCAGCCCAAAGAATATATCGCCCAGACATACAGACGACCGTCTTCATACTTTAGACTTACGTCTCCACCATAAGCAACACCGTCTTCAACTACATACTCTTTCTTTAAATAGTCGGGCTTGTCTTCGTGGGCGTTATCGTCGTCATAGTATTTGTCTCTGTTAATGGAGAACAGGGAAGTCATTGTTTTGTAATACGTTTCCATATTCAGGGATAGCGAATGCAGAATATCGTACTCCAAGCCGAAAATAAAATGATTGGACTTTTCCAAATACTCATTCACGCTGTCTCCCTTGAACATTCTAACCACATTCAGTTCGGGCGAGGCAGTGAGATAACCGGTGTAGAGATTGACTATATCTCGGTCGCTTTTGGTATCAATGAAGGTTTGAGAGTACATACCGCTCGCAAACTTCAACCTGAATTTATCACTGACGTTAAACTTCAAACTTAATCTTGGTTCCAAACTTGGCTCTCCCAGCGAAGCGTAATATATAATGCGGAGGCTGGGTTCGTAAAGCAGTTTTCCCCAGAACCCTTTGAAGAGTGTGTATGCCCCTAATTCCGTTGAATAATCCGTTAGCGTGTCCCGTTGTACTGAGGTGTGAGTTGTGTTACCGGTGAGTTCAATTCCAAACTGCAATCGGTTCTTTCCGAAGAAACTTGTTGTGTTAAGTCCGGCACTGAAACTGCCTATGTTACTCATATTGGAGTCGGTAGTGCTATTCATATTCATTGTGTAATCCGAATAAGCGAGGACACCTTCAATGATAGCCGAAGAGGTTCCGGGCAAAAGAATAAAGTTTGCACCCATTCCGCGATTCACCCAGTTAAAATCCGCTATGGATTTATACCCTTTGACCTCATCGGTGAAGTTAAAGCCGAAGAGATTCACCTTGCTGCCGTTTCCTGCCGACAGGGTGAGTTTTCCGTACAGGTCAAGGAAATCATAGGGCAGTTCTCCGTCAATATAGGAATATATGTTTTTGGAAGTGTAGGACAGATACGAGTTTTTAGCCGACAGGATATACGACAGGGAGTATGGTCTGGTCTCCTTCTCCTTCACGATGGGTCCTTCGAGGAAGGCGTTCATGCCAAAGGTGGAAGCGAAAATCTTTCCGGAGGTGTGTTTTTTGTTTCCGTCTTTGGTGGTGATGTCCATAACGGACGATATTCTGCCTCCGTATTGGGCGTTGAAGCCTCCGCTATACACGTCGGCGCTGCGAATGAGGTCGGTTTCAAAAACCGAAAAAAGCCCTATTGAATGGAACGGATTATATACCGTCATCCCGTCCAGCAATACCTTGTTTTGTATCGCTGACCCACCGCGAATGTAGAGTTGTCCGCCCTGATCGCCCGAAAAGATTACTCCCGGCAGAATTTGCAGATATTGAGCCAAATCAGCCTGTCCGCCAACGGATGGAAGGGAATAGATTTCCTTTGGAGAGATTTTTTCAACCGACACATTGCTTTGAGTTTGAGCCTGTTCACGTTTGGCACTTATTGAAATGGCTTCAAGCATCTGCGTTTGGGGTTCGAGTTTTATGTTAAGGTGAGTGGTGGTTGAGGTTATGGTTACGGAGATGTGTTGTTCGGTATAACCTGCGTACCGAGCGGTTAGAGAATAGGTTCCGACAGGTATGTTACTTATTGCAAAATAACCATTTACGTCTGTAGCCGCTCCATATTTCGTTCCGTCCAAAAGTACATTGGCATAGATAAGCGGTTCGCCTGTTGAGTTGTCGTAACAAAAGCCGCGTATGTTGCCTTTTTGTGCTGCAACTACACTGCTTATCAATAATATAAGACTAAAAAAAAATGTTCTCTTCATCGGTTTTGTTTTATTGTATCGTGCCAATAACGCACTGTTTCAGGGTTGCAAAGATACAAATTTCCGTTCAAACGGGGCATATCCGCCGAAAAATTTCTTGAAACGCGTGTTTATTTTCGTAAAGTGCGTGTTTATTAAAATAAAGTGCGTGTTTATTCCGCTAAAGTGCGCCTTTATTCCGCTAAAGTGCGCCTTTATTTTCGTAAAGTGCGCCTTTATTTTCGTAAAGTGCGCCTTTATTTTCGTAAAGTGCGCCTTTATTCCGCTAAAGTGCGCCTTTATTCCGCTAAAGTGCGCCTTTATTTTCATAAAGTGCGCCTTTATTCCGCTAAAGTGCGCCTTTATTAAAATAAAGTGCGCCTTTATTAAAATAAAGTGCGTGTTTATTTCAACGAAAGGAGGCGATAGTGAAACAGACTTTAAATATTTTTTATTACTTTTGCACCTTGATTTTAACTAAAACCGAATATGAAAAGAGCATATTTCACAACAGCAACGGCGATACTGAGTGCCATTATTTTTTTCTCGTGTTCAAAGGGAGATAAGCAGGTTATAACTACTTATAGCGATGGAAAACCGAAACTTGTCTTCTATACCAAAAACCAAAACGATAAAAAAGTACTTGTATATCAAAAAATGTTTTATCAAAACGGCAAATTGCGGTTTGAAGGAGAGGTAAAGAACAACCAAAAGTACGGAATATGGAAGTATTATTTTGAAACCGGACAACTGTTCGCTAAAACCGATTTTACGTTAAATCCTGCCGGCGAACTGTGGGAAGTATTTACTGCCGACAAAAAACCTTTGATTACAACAAGTGATACTTTGATAACGGCAGCCCTTACAAAAGATAACGAATTGGTAGGCATAAATGTGCGAAGACAGGGTTTGGAAAAAATATATCGCTTTTTTGAATCCTTTAATCTGCAAGAGGAACGCACATTAAAAGGAAACATCCTGAACGGACAATCAACTGCTTATTTCGAAAACGGAAACATCCAATCCGTTCATTATTATAAGGACGGCTTTAACGACAGCACTTTTTCAGTTTTCAATGAGAATGGAACTAAACTGTATAACGGACAGTACAAAATGGGAGTAAAGGTCGGTAAGTGGGATTTTTACAATAGCGATGGCTCTGTTCGCAGCGAGATGTACGATACTAACGGTAATAAAATACGGCAATGAAACATATAACAGCATTATTTCTGTCTCTCATACTTAGTGTAAGTGTTACCGTTGCTCAATCGCAATACGTAAGAATTGATAACACTTCGGCAGGAGACACAATTATTTACAACACAGGCAAAGAGAACGTATCTATCGTTACAGGTATTGACAGAGGAGGTTTTTCGGTTGTTTCCATTTCAACCTCCAAAACATTGCAATATCGTTCTCCCGACCTTGGTACGCAATTCTCCTTTGCTTTTTTCTATAACGCCAAACTCAAAGAAGGATTTCTCTTTGTTCACAAGCAGTTGGAATTCAGCAAAGGGTGTGAAGTTTTCCACATAGACAAAAACGGCTTAACCCATAGCGGAAATTTGCCCGTTGCTGCGTACAACAAGTTGAATAAAACGATGGATTATAACAGTATTTTGCCCTACATATCCATCGTAAAAGTATCCAACCGTATCATTTTGAGTCTTGAAACCCCTCTTTTGGTATTGCATCCCGACACAAGGGAAGAACAAATTATTACAAGCAAAAATATATCCTGTATTTTTAAGAACAACAGTTTTGAAATCCAAAACTACGAATAGGACAGGCACAACGGAAACAAAAAATGTCTAACGGACAACCGTGAGAACTGTATCCGTCATAAGCCCTTGTCAAATAAGCGTTGTTGAAAGTCTTTCATTTGCTATGCCACCGATTGAAAATGATTAAAACTATTCTCTTTTTCGGTTGATTTGGTTAATGTTGCAACAATAACCTATAATTGACATAACGGACTTTCCGTATATTCATACAATAGATTAAGAAAATTAAATTTTAAATCAACTTTATTGTTCATTATGCCGAACAATAAAAAAGACGAGCATTTCTGCCCGCCTTAAATGTTTTCACAACGGAATAATCCTTATTGTGAATTGCTTCAATTTTGAAGGTGCAAAAGTACAAAAAAATATGACACGAGCAAAATTTTATAAGAAAAAAATTGAATCAAGACTTTTTTCGTACTTTTGCACCGTTATAATAATAAATATATTTTATATGACAAAGAGAATATTAGGTCTTGATTTAGGCTCTGCCTCTATAGGTTGGGCAATGCTTGAAGAAGGCGATAATTACACGAAAATTTTAGGACTTGGCAGTCGTATTATTCCTTATGACGGCACAGAAGGTCAGGATTTTGCCAAAGGTACGGGCGAAAGCCGCAATGCGCTGCGGACAAAGTCGCGTACTGCCCGCAAAGGTTACGACCGTTATCAGTTGCGACGGAAATACCTCGTTGAGGTACTATTGAAAAACGGTATGATGCC
>JAISTG010000124.1 GCA_031272705.1 Bacteroidales bacterium
CGTTGAAATTTCGGCAGTCAGCGATATGGACAGCGAAATAACTCTCATAGACCTCACAGACCACACGGAAACTTCATTGAAGAACGGCAACACTTATGTAGCCAACGTCAATGAGGGTAACAATGCAGGTCGTTTCGTCTTAAAGGTTGGCAGCGATGCAGGTTTGAATCAAACAACAGGCGAAGAGACCTCCCTTGATATATGGACAGACGGTAACACTCTGACCGTAGTTGGCGACAACCTGACCAAAGTAACAATATATAATGTATTGGGACAGGAAGTTTATGCCAAAAAGTTAAGCGGAAACTATTTCTCAACAACTCTCACCCTTGAAAGCGGCTGCTATGTAGCCAAAGCAAAAAATAATACAAACACTAAAAACATTAAGTTTAATACGTTAAAATAGATTTCATAGATATTAAGTTAGACGCGGGGGACGCGTAACAGCGTCCCCTTTTTAGAGAAAAACAACAAAAACAAACAGAAGAAATGAAAAAACTAATCATATTAACAGCAATTCTAATATCTGCTTCAACAACTTTGCATTCACAGCCTAAACCATCGGGAAACCCTGTGGATAACACATCATCGGTAGATGTATCAGTGCCATTGGGTACGGACTCTCTGCTGCTTGTTGCTTTGGGTGCGGGATATTACGGTTTCAGGCTTTTAAGAGATAAAAGAACAAAGAAGTTAGATTCCGATAACGAATAGATTAATTTACTATACATATTAAACCAAATTTTCTCATCACATAGAGAAATTATGACAGCCTGTTCATGTTGTATTTTGAGAGGGCTGTTTTTTTTATGTCTTATTTTGTTATCTTTTTGTCCGTTCAATAAATTATTCCATTAGTCATTTGTCAATCGGTTTATTCAGTAACGCCATTTTGCATTCTCTGCCGATGCTGCAAAGAATCATTGAACGCTATCTGCGAGGCTAATTTGACCCTTGTCTTCGTCAGTATTATCGCTTACTACGGGCTGGTATTGTCCATATCCGCGAGCGGTAAGGCTTGTTGGCGAAATGCCTTTTGAAATAAAGTAATCACAGACGGCTTTTTGTTTTTATCCATTAAGCCATTTTTTTAAGTGTTTTGAGTTTTTTTTTGCTTAATATGTTAAGTGATACAATGGCAGCGGTAAATGCCCAAAAAGGAACGGAAAGTTTATCGGTGTCAAGGAAATTGTTCATAAATCCATGCACGTAATATGTGATTAATGAGATGGTGAGCCATAGTGCCAACTTGCCTTCTTTGTTTTTTTTCATTCGACGATATGTACTGAACCCGCAATACATTGTCATTCCAAATATAAGCATAACACTCAAAGTTCCTAAGACTCCCATTTCGGAAAGAGGACCAAGGTATTCGCTGTGTGCATTTCCAAGCGTGCCAAAATCGGTTGAAATCCAAGTTTTTTGATATGATTTTTGATATGAAGCATATTGAAACTGGTATGTGCCGGGACCGAAACCTGTTATCGGACTTTCTTTCCACATTCTCAATGCACACGACCAGCGATTAAGACGTTCCACATTGGAAGCATCGGTTGAGATATTGCTCATTGAAGTTATGTGTTCCAATATGTTACCTGATGAATCCTGTGCATTCTTTTCTAATTGTTGCATTAGAGGTTGCCATCCTAAAAATAGCAATAAGCCTAACAATACTGCAGAAACGGCAAAAGTTGTAAATCTTATGTTAAGCCGTACTATAATATAGACAGCAAAAGCAACTATTACGCTTAACCATGCAGCCCTTGCATAAGAAAGAATTAGGGCTAACAGCAGAGAAACGGACATTAGTATAAAAAATAACCTTAACCACTTATTACATACTCCTTTGCCAAAAGAAAAATATAAAGTAACAGGGAACATAAGTGCCACTATTGCACCGTAAGCCGTATGATCATTATAAAAAGGCTGCATAACAAAATGGGCATTCTGCAATTCAAATCCGCTAATCAAAAAATTTATTGTACTATAAACTATTACTGCAAAAAGCGACAGCAAATAGCAAAAAAGAAAAGTCCGTATGCGATTAAGAGAAGTAAAAAGGGCAAGAGCAATAAAAAAACATGGCACAACAAACCAGAGCCTCGCCAAAATGAACTTAAAGGAAACAAGCGGGTCAGTACTGAAAACGGAACAGATAAGCATCCAGAACAAATTTATGAAAATAGTTATGGTTACCGGATGACGTATGATTGACTTGTTGTAACCTCCTTCCATGAGCATTGTCCATAAAAACATCAGCATCATCAATATCAGTATGGGTTCGGCAGGTAAGGACAGTGTAAATTCCAGTTCCTTAAATGTGAAGTTTATTGAGAAAGGTGTTAAAAAGGCTATGATATACAAGCCTTTTGAGAACCGATATTTTAGAAAAAGTATGCCCAGTAGAACAAGTGGAATAAAAGCATAAGCATAATACTCATCCTCAATGAAGCGGTATCCAATACCTATAAAAGCCCCACAGAGAACACCAATAACAAGGTAAATTCTTGTATTGGGGTTAAGTTTTGCCCACAGGTCAAGTATGGATTTGATGATATGCTTTACTTTCAACATTCTTAATTATACGGCTTTAGCCTTATCTCGTATGATTAACACTACTGCTCCGAGCAATGTACAGCAAATTGCGGAAAACAGAACTATCAATTTTCTTTTGGGTTTATCCTTATAATATGTAGGATATGCCGATTCCACCACAAATTCTACTGGTACGTATGCTTCAGCATCTATCTTGGCACGTTCAAGAAATTCACTCCAGTTACGTAATGTATTACGCTTAAAATATAACTGCTCTTTTATATTGTCAATTTTTGCTCCTCCTTCTTCCAATGCCTTAAATTTTTCATCAAGTCTTGCAATAGCAGCGGTATTTCCTGCTGCTATCTGTTTGGCTTTTTCCTGTGCAAAACGTTCTGCCGTAGGGTCTGGAGCATATATCTTATATTGAGCAGCAAGGGCATTCATACTGTCCATTAGAAGACTTATTTCTTCCGTAATACGATTCTTGGAACGCTCAATGGAAAAACATATAGAATCCATTTTAAGCCTTTTCATTTCGTATCTTAATGCGGTGAGCCGTTCAACAAAATAATTGGCAATATCTGCGGCTATCTTTGGGTCGGTATCCCAGACGGTGAGTTTTATTCCAAGGTTGTCAGTCCTTTTTATACGAATGTTGTTATAAAGTTTTCGTCCGAGTTTTTCGTCAAGTTCTTCACCCGTTGCGTCAATTCCGTAATGTTTTGCCAGATTAAACTTTGCTATCACATCACTAAGGAGTTTGCCAGACTGCAAGAGTTCAAGCACGTGTTCACATTCCTTTTCCGTACCAAAATCCAAAGGGTCGGCAACATCCATTTGAGACATCATACTTTTGGTTACCGAATTTGTATCTGCCGGAAGAAGAGTTACCTGTGCCTTATAGTAGTTTTTGAAAAACAAACTGATTGCTCCAGTTACAACCGCCGAAGCAAAAAATACAATTAACAATACTTTCCAGTATTTACGCAGAAAACGTATTGTAGTACTTAAATTAAATTCATTCATTTCTTGATTTGAGTGCATATTTTTATATATTTTAGAATTCTACAAGGGTGCAAAGGTACATTTTTTTCGCCAAATGGAAGCATAAAGTCAAAATAAATTATGGCAAACGCACGAAAAACAGGTAATCAAATTTGTTTTAAGTATACCATAATCATATTCAGCCTTAAGCCTTCTTTTCTAAGACTAAGTTTATCTGTTCGTTCTTGAACTATTTGTAGAGCACGTTTTCTGAGAGTTGCAAAATTTTCAACAACATACCCTACCCTCGCCCGACAGTTATCTTTGCGGAAGGTAACGTCCAAATTACATTGTAAATGATTTTCAATACCTCCACAATTCATTGAAGTATTTGGCTTGCAAACAAGGCTCATCACTGATGTAATAACGGGTCTCGCTTGTTGGATGCCCGCACAAAACTTTCGTGTGTTTTCCCGCACAAAACCATATATTCATAGTCTTCTCCGTTGCTCAAATACGTATCCAAACCTATAAACAGAATACTTGTGAAACCCTTTCTTTAATATACGGAAGTATTCTATTCCGCTTAAATATGTATATATCGTTGCCATTTGACAAATAGTAAGTTTTTTTTGCTTTTGTAAATTTTTTCGCGAGGTTGTCATTAATTTGAAGTTTTTTAATTGATTTATCCGTTTTCTTTGCCATATCATTAACTTAACGGTTTATTTTTCTCGCATATTAACATATTTTTTCTAATAACTTTCTATCCTGTTCAAATTCAATAATAGCAAGGGATTTCAACAAGTTAGAAAAAATTAAAAATAAAAAAAAGCAACAAAAAAATAACAAATATGTTTTATTATTAAATTTTTTTTTTACTTTTGCCGCGTCATTTTAACTTTGTTTATTGACAATGGAGGAACTCAAAAATCCATAACAGAGTAGAGATTTAATTTAAAATTCAAACAAAATGAAAAAAGTACTTTTAGTATTAGGTGTTTGCGCATTGTTCGCAGCATGTTCAAAATCTGATTGTAATTGCACAGCAGAATCAGAATTAGCTGATGTTAATTTGTACACCGAAGACACTCCAACCATTACTGATTATGATGGTGATTGTGCAGATGTAACAAAAGATGATCTTACATCAAATTATGCTGCAATGATCATTGAAGGAGTTACTCTTAAATGTGTTGAAGACTAAGAATGTAACAAACACAAACAATAGGGGATACATTTCTATCCCCTATTTAGTTTTATAACGAAAAAAAAAGAATAAAGATGCATAAAAGAATTTTAATGGCGGCTTTTGCCGTATTTGCCTTTGCTTCCTGTGATGAAACTAATGATTGCGAATGCAAGTTTTTAGGTCCTGCGTATAATGTGATACAGGAATACACCATTGAAGTGAAAGATTGGGACGGTAATTGCGAAAAAATAGATTATCACGATATTCATTTGGATAAATATGTTACCGATTTGGAATGTTTGGAAATTTAATATTGATAACAATATGAAACAACTTGCATTGTGTCTATTTGTTTCTGCTTTTCTACTTGCAGCATGTACGGAAAATCATGATTGCCTTTGCGTAGTTAATGGACAGGAACAGCAATACTATGACAACGATACTAATTGTCAAGAGTTGGAAGGCAACATATCTACTGCTAAAGATTTACCCGGCAGCAGCACAAGTGGCGTGGCTTGCACCGAAATGTAAAAGCATTTAATTATGAAAAAATCAACATTGGGACTTATTAGCCGAATACTTCTCGGCTTAATTTTTATTGCTTCGGCATTATTGAAGTATCTTTCAATAGAGGCAATGGATATGTTTCTGTTTGAACATAGAGTTTTGCCATGGATATTGACACAATTTGCCGTACGATTGCTTATTGCTTTTGAAGCAGGATTGGGTGTTTTGCTTATAACAGGCATTAAACCTCGCTTAACAAGGCTTTTAACCTTCATAACCATTATTCTGTTTACAATTTATTTGTTGTTAAAACCAATCTTGTTTGGTGCTACCGACGAAAACTGTCATTGTTTCGGCAATTACATACATCTGAATCACATTCAAAGCATTATTAAGAATGTAATAATGTTACTTTTGGCATGTATGATTCATTGGTCAAAGGGTTGGCACACACGCTTTTCTACTTTGATAATGATAGTTATTGCTTTTCTTGCTACGGCTGCCTCTTTGATTATTTACCCGCCCGATGTTATTTTAACAAAAATTTATCCTAAACATATAGAAGTTAATAAGGAAGGTTTCAATGAGTTAATGCAACAGGAGAATGTGAAGCAGTTGAATTTGGAAACGGGCAAAAAGGTTCTGTGTCTGTATTCTACGGGCTGTAAATACTGCAAACGCAATGCTATTAAGTTGGATGTAATGATTGACAGGCACAATTTGAACCGTCAAAACTTTATAACAATTTTCTGGGGTTCGGAGAAAAGTTTGACAAAATTTCACAATGATACCAAAACCAAATCTTTGCATTCAACGCTGGTCAATCCGTTGTTGTTTCTCAAAGCCACAAAAGGAAAGCAACCTCTCATTATATTTTTGAATAACGGCACGATAGAACAAGTGTTTAACAATCGCACTTTTAACGAAGAAAAACTTATAGAATTTTTGACAAAATAAATTCTATTATAATCCGATTTTTTGCTGATAGGCAGTAAATTCCGTTTGCAGTTGTTCGAAGGTTTGATTTGTAATTCCGAGCGTAGTTTTATAGACCGATAACTTTGTAATGAAGTTATTAACCCACGCCTTAAACTCTAATTCCCTTGTAGGGAT
>JAISTG010000125.1 GCA_031272705.1 Bacteroidales bacterium
AGGCAAATAGACTTGGACAACAGTTGCAAAATTTATCCAAACCCTGCGAAGAATGAGTTGTTTATTCAAAGTGATTTTAAGGTAATAACGCTTGAAATTTACAATAATCTGGGAGTAAAAGTCAAAGAGATGGAATTGAATAGACACGAAGCGAAGATAGATATTGCTAATTTACCATCAGGCAATTACACATTGAAACTCCTAACCACGCAAGGCGAAGTAAAGAAAAAGTTTGTAATAAAATAGGATACTCTTATATAACCAAAACAGCCCGATAATATAATGTTGTCGGGCTGCTTTGTTATTATTATATGGTATTTTGCATTTCTGAAATCAAATTACAGCAAATTAGAATCAAATTACAGAACGCTATAACTTGATTATAGAATTCTATAATTTGATTACAGAACGCTATAATCAAATTATAGAATTCTGGAATTTGATTATAAACCGATTTAACTTAACGTAAAAGATGTTATTGGGCTACTTTGTTATTATTATATGGTGTTTAGTGAATTGAAAACTTGATTCTATATGAAAATTTCTTGATTCTGTGGAATTTTTGTATCTTTGCAGCCGAAAAAAATTATATAAATACAATATCAAATCAAATGGAAATACCCGAAAATTTGAAAAAACGTTACTCTTTTGATAAATTGTCTGCCCTTGAGGCTCAAAGGAAAGCACACGAAATTGCTTTTGCTCCTGTGGTTTTTCAGGTTAATCGCCTGATGGTTAAATGGGGAATACTTGAAGCAATGGTTCGGTCTGAGGATGGGCTGGATTTACAGGATGTTGCAGCGTTAATAAAACCTGTTCACGCAACGTACGAACAGGCAATCTACTCTGCAAAAATTCTTTGCGAATCATCACTCACTTCAGGTACTATATTGCTGAACGAAAAGGATAAATTTGTAATTTCCAAAATAGGTTTCTTTCTTTTGAATGACCCTTTGGTGAAGGTAAATATGGATTTTGTGAATGATGTAAATTATCTTGGACTTTTTGAACTTGAGAAATCGTTGAAGGAAGGTAAACCACAGGGTTTGAAAACTTTTGGAGACTGGGCTACTATTTACGAAGGGTTGAGTGAATTACCTCCTGATGTTCAGCAAAGTTGGTTTGCCTTTGACCATTATTACTCTGATAACTCTTTTAATGAGGCTTTGCAGATTGTTTTTGCCGATAAGTCAATACGTAATCTGCTTGACATAGGTGGAAATACGGGACGCTGGGCATTGAAAGTTGTGGATTATAACGCAGAAGCAAATGTTACTGTTTTTGATTTACCTCAACAGGTGGCTATGCTTGCTAATAACATCAGGGAAAATAAGAATGCCGACCGCATAAGCACAATAGCAGGCGATGTTCTTAACACACAGACGGCTTTTCCCGCAGATTTTGATGCTTATTGGGTGAGTCAGTTCCTTGATTGTTTCAGCGAAGAACAGGTTATCAGCATTTTGAAACGTATTTGTGAGGCAATGGACAGAGGGAAATCAAAACTCTATATTATGGAAACGCTTTGGGACAGACAGAGATTTGAAACTGCGGCATTTTGTTTGGCTCAAACGAGTGTTTATTTTACTGCTTTAGCAAACGGAAACAGCAAAATGTTTTATTCCAACGACCTGATTCGTATGATAGAATCCGCCAATCTTGCCGTTGAAACAATACATGATAATATAGGAAAAGGACATTCAATACTCGTATGCAGGAAAAAATAACAGATATAAGAATTTTACTGCCGCAGAAAGAACCATTTGTGATGGTAGATGCCTTATTGTACAGCGATGAAAAACGAACTACAACCCGCTTTCTTGTGAAAGACCGCTGTTTATTTTGCGATGATGGTGTGTTATCGGAGTTCGGTCTTGTGGAAAACATAGCCCAGACCTGTGCAGCCTATAAGGGATATGTCAATACTTTTCTCCGTAGCAGTAATGTAAAAGAAGGCTTCATCGGAAGCATAAAAGGATTGGATATATTGCAATTACCCAAAGTTGGAGAGCAGATTACCACAACCATAGAAGTAATGGAGGAGATTTTTAATATGAATTTGGTTAAAGCCGAAGTGCGTTGTGGTGACACGTTACTTGCCACAGGGGAAATGAAAATAGCAGAAAGAGATGGAAAGTAAGATTTGTTTAATGGAAGAATGTGAATGCAAGGTTAGATTCAGCGAGGTAGATTCTATGAATATCGTTTGGCACGGCTCTTATGCACTTTACTTTGAGGAAGGTCGTGAAGCGTTTGGCAAGAAGTATGGTTTGGACTATCTAACCATTTTTGGAAAAGGTTATTATGCACCTCTCGTTGAACTCAACTTTCAATATAAAAAGCCATTAGTTTATGGTAGGACAGCCAAAGTTCGCATTAAGTTTCGCAACACCGACAGTGCTAAAATAATTTTTGATTACGAGATAATTGATACAACAGACAATTCCCTGATAGCCACGGGCTATTCCATACAAGTGTTTTTGGATATGAATTATCAGTTGATTTGGACTAATCCTCCTTTCTTTGAGGAGTGGAAAAAGAAAATGGGATTGTATGATTAAAGCATTGAGCGATAACATTATTTCCTCATTGGGTTTTGATACGGAGGAGAATTATTTTGCTGCGAAACAGGGCAGAATAGGTACAAAAATATACGATGACTCTCTTTCCGAACCATTTAGAGCCTCTTTCATCAACATGGAACGCCTGAACGACGAGTTTGCAACCATATCCAAAGTCCCATACACCAAATTAGAGAAAGCCGCAATCCTTTCCATACATTATTGTTATGCCGAAAGGCTTGGAGTGGATTTGTCATCGGATAGAACGTTATTTGTTTTCTCTTCCACCAAAGGCAATGTGGATTTACTTGGAAAAACTTTGGATAAGGACGATAATTCAATCTATCTTTGGCATTCGGCAAAACGTATAACGACTTTTTTTAATAACCGAAACACTCCTTTAACAGTTTCCAACGCCTGCATATCGGGTGCTGTAGCACAAGTTGTTGCAATGCGTAATTTGCAATCTCGGCGTTACGATTACGCGGTGGTATGCGGAATGGAAGTTTTGTCCGAATTTATTATATCGGGGTTTCAGTCATTTAAGTCCTTATCCACGGACATCTGCAAGCCTTTTGATGCTCATCGTTGCGGTTTGAATCTTGGTGAGGCGGCTTCTACAATTCTGTATGCCCGTGATGATGATGAAAAAATTAACATTCATCCCCGTTTTACTTTAATAAAAGGTGCTGTACGAAACGATGCCACACACATATCTGCCCCTTCCCGAACAGGCGAAGGCAGTTTCCGTGCTTTGAAAACGTTATTGCAGGGCGAAAACCTTGACAACATAGCCTTCATAAATGCTCACGGCACAGCGACACTTTATAATGATGCAATGGAGGCTCAATCCGTTACCCGTATGGGCTTAAATGATATTCCCGTTACAAGTTTGAAAGGATATTTCGGGCATACTTTGGGTGCGGCGGGCGTATTGGAAAGCATAATATCGGGTTGTTCGTTACGGGAAAAACTTATTTTGCCTACAAAAGGATTTGAAACGCCTGCACAGGATTGCTCTTTGAATGTTGCAAAAGAAACTATGAGAAGTGAAAAACCTTATTTTGTTAAAATGTTATCGGGCTTTGGCGGCTGCAATGCCGTATTACTTTTCAAATAATTCCTTTTTTTATTTTTTCTATTTGTTTTCTGTTTTCAGGTAAATAGTTTGCAACAAAAAATTCCAAATAAGCAAACAAAAACCGAATGATTAAGTTTTTAATTATTTGCATTCTGTTATTATTTGTATTCATTATATTATGATATTTATAAAGTACATTATTGTTAATTTTCATACTTGTATGAAACCTTTTCATAACACTATGAAACCTTTTCATAACACTATGAAGACCTTTCATAACACTATGAAACCTTTTCATAACACTATGAAACCTTTTCATAACACTATGAAACCTTTTCATAACACTATGAAACCTTTTCATAACACTATGAAACCTTTTCATAACACTATGAAGACCTTTCATAACACTATGAAGACCTTTCATAACACTATGAAACCTTTTCATAACACTATGAAAACCTTCCGTACCCGTACAGACAGCAACATAATCTTTAGTAAAAGTCTCTAAAATTGTGTTGAACCTTTTTTTCCTGTCCGCTAACAATTTATAGATTTTTTATTACCTTTGCAGCCCGTTTTTAACAGTTTTAATCATAATAAAATGAAAAATTACAAAGTTATTCTTATGCTTGCAATCTGCCTGACGGCGTTTGCAGCCTGCAAAAAAGACCAAAAAAATATGCCCGAACCGATTGATTACGGCAAAATTGTTATTCCTGATTTTAATGCCGACTCCGCATATAATTATGTTGCAAAGCAATGTTCCTTCGGCAGTAGAATTCCAAACTCGGAAGCCCATAAAAAATGTGCGGAATATCTTGTTGAATTTTTCCAACGGTATGCCGATACGGTTTATGTTCAGGAATTTGACGCCAAACTTTATGACGGCACGCCCGTGAAGGGAAAAAACATAATCGCAAGTATAAATCCCGACCTACGGAACAGGGTTTTGATGGCGGCTCATTGGGATTCACGCCTTTGGGCAGATCAGGACAAAAATTCCAACCTGAACAAAACTCCCGTCATGGGTGCAAATGACGGAGCAAGTGGGGTAGGGGTTTTGATGGAAATGGCTCGTGCAATAAATAGTCATAAAACCGACATCGGCGTTGATTTTATTCTTTTTGACCTTGAGGATCAGGGCGCACCCGAATGGGCGGATTACCAATCTCAAACTCAGGACGATTGGTGTCTTGGTTCGCAATACTGGTCACAGAATAAACATTTACCTTTCTATACTGCCGATTACGGAATTCTTTTGGATATGGTTGGTTATCGGAATGCACGTTTCACGAAGGAGGCTCAGTCTATGGGGTACGCTGCTTTTATTATGAATAAGGTGTGGAACGTGGCAAAATCTCTGAATTACGGACATCTGTTCGTAGATATGACAAGCGGAGGTGTGATGGATGACCACGTATGGGTCAATCATTATGCCAAAATACCTATGATAGATATTGTGCAAAGCAGTCCCGACGGAGGTTTCTTTCCTCACTGGCACACAACCACCGATGATATGAATTCCATCGGCAAACAGACCTTAAAAGCGGTTGGAGATGTTTGCCTTACCACAATATATTCCGCTCAATAGCGTTGTATATTTATGAAAAGATATTTGAATATTCTGCTGTTTTCTGTTTTTGTTATGGTAAGTTGTAACGATGATTTTACCGATTATGGTTACGTTAATTTTTACATAGAACCCGACAGTACCACCTATTATAATCTTAATCTCGGCTCAAGGGGGTGGGAATACTTTGAAGGTGGCTATCGTGGAGTGGTTGTTTTTCGTAATTCTTGGAGTGATTTTATGGCTTATGAACGCAGTTGTACGGCGGAAGATTGCCATGGAAAACTTGAAGTTGATACCACAAACAACGTGATAATCAAATGTCCAAAATGCAATTCTCAATTTCTTGGATATGACGGTTCGCCTTTGGCAGGCAGTAAAGCCGGGCGATTTCTTTTTGCTTATTGTACCTTTTTTGACGGCGAACGGTTGTGGGTAAGTTCTTGTAATTAGGTGATGATGAGGATATTTTTTGCTGTCATATTATTCCCTTTGAGCATTTTCTACGGCTTAATCACGTGGATACGAAATCTGTTTTTTGATGCGGGTATTCTCAAATCCGTATCACATAAGCCCTACATTATATCCGTTGGAAACCTTCGTGCAGGCGGAACAGGCAAGACTCCTTTTGTGGAATACCTTTTAAGAAATATGCCCTCAGACCGAAATCCCGCCGTAATTTCTCGCGGATACGGCAGGAAAACCAAAGGCTATCGGTTGATAAAAAGCACAGATACGGCATTAAATGTCGGCGATGAACCCTTGCAGATGTATAAAAAGTTTCCGCAGATACCCTTTGCCGTCAGTGAAAATCGCAACATAGCCGTACAAAATATCACCGAAAATAACCCACAAATAAACACAATTATCCTTGACGATGCCTTTCAACATCGCTACATAAAGGCTGATTTTTCCATATTGCTTACCCCGTATATCAAGCCGTTTTTTAAGGATTTTGTACTGCCTTTCGGTATGCTTCGTGAGTACGGAAGTGGCTATAAACGTGCCGATTTGATTGTTGTTACGAAGTGTTCTGCGGAGATTTTCAACGATATAACTCTGCAAAAGGACTACATAAACAAAATAAAACCGCTGAAACATCAGTCGGTTCTTTTCAGCAAAATTAACTATAAAGAGCCGTATCGCTTCTCAAAACCGTCAATAATTCTCTCATATTCAAAGGATAAAAGCGTGATTTTACTCTCCGCCATTGCCGATAATAAACACATATATTCCCATCTTATCGGCAAGGTAAAGGAAGTAATTCCAATGACTTTTCCCGACCATCATAACTTCACTTCGTCCGATATTGAGGCTGTAAAACAGGCAGTTAAAAAGTCAAATGCGGTCATCATCACTACCGAAAAGGACGCAGTTAGATTAGATAAAAACACAGAAACCGTACTTGAAACCGAGATTTATGTGCTTGGAATAGAGTTTTTATTAAATAATAATGAATTTAATTTCTATAAAAAATGGCTATATACGAACAAATAATTGAAGCAACCGATTACATAAAACAAAAGATTTCTCGCCAGCCAAAGGTTGCAATTATATGTGGAAGCGGGCTTGGTTCATTGGCAAACAGTATTGAAAAACAGGTGATTATACCTTATAACGAGATACCACATTTTGCAATTTCGTCTGTAAAAGGGCATAAAGGGCAGTTGGTTTTTGGTGAATTGAACGGTATGGAAGTGGTTGCAATGCAGGGGCGTTTCCATTTTTATGAGGGATATACTATGCAGGAAGTAACCTTTCCTGTGAGGGTTTTGAAGCGGTTATGCGTTGAAATACTGATTGTAACCAACGCTGCCGGTGGCTTAAATCCTGAGTTTTCCGTAGGAGATATTATGGTTATCAAAGATCATATTAACCTGATGCCTAACCCTTTAATAGGCAAAAACGATGAAAGACTCGGCGAAAGATTTCCGTCAATGAGCGGCATATATAATAAGGAATTGCGGGAATTGTTTATGAAAACGGCTCATGAGAACAGAATAAAAGTGCGGGAAGGCGTTTATCTTGGGCTGACAGGACCTTCGTTTGAGACCAATGCCGAGAACCGATTTTTCCAAAAGGTCGGTGCGGATTGCGTAGGAATGAGTACCGTACCTGAGGTTATTGTGGCGGCACACGAGGGTTTGAAGGTCTTTGCGGCGAGTGTTATTTCCAATATATTCATTGATAAAGAGGGAGTTATATCCAAGCATGACGATGTACTTTCTGCCGTTTCCAAGGCTTCTTTTGAGGTTGAAAAACTGATAAAAAACTTCATTTTTAACCTGCATTCTAACATATTGTAAATCAATATCTTTCATTTTACGTCGGAATATCGGTCATTTTTACCCCAAATATCAGTCATTTTTACCCCCAATATCAGTCATTTGCCGACGTAAAATCAGTGATATTTAAGTACGAAATCTAACATATTGTAAATCAATATCTTTCATTTTACGTCGGAATATCGCCGATATTCAACCTCAATATCGGCGATGTTTCATTTCATAATGTTTGGTATTTCATTTTTTATTTGTACTTTTGCAAATTCAAACTCAAAAAATATGAAATACAAACAGGAAGATAATCAGTTTAAACGTTACTGCGTTACCACCGCATTACCTTATGCAAACGGGGCGGTACATATCGGTCATTTAGCCGGAGTTTATGTGCCTGCCGACATTTATGTGCGCTATTTAAGAGCGAAAAATGAGGAAGTTTTGTTCATAGGAGGGAGCGATGAACACGGCGTTCCCATAACTATAAAGGCTCGTAAAGAAGGAGTTACGCCTCAACAAATAGTTGATAGATACCACGAAATCATTAAACATTCGTTTGAAGAATTTGGAATATCTTTTGATATTTATTCCCGTACTTCGTCGCAAATTCACAAGGAAACCGCCGCAAATTTCTTCAAAACTCTGTACGATAACGGAAAATTTATAGAACAAATCAGCGAACAGTATTATGACGAAGAGGCTAAAACATTCCTCGCAGACAGATATATAACAGGGACATGTCCTCACTGTGGTAACGAAAAAGCCTACGGAGACCAGTGCGAAGCCTGCGGAAGTAGCCTGTCGCCTGTGGAGTTGTTGAATCCGAAAAGTGCGTTAAGCGGCAATGAACCCGTGTTAAAGGAAACGAAACATTGGTATTTACCCCTCAATGATTATGAGGATTTTATGAAGGAATGGATACTTAATGAACATAAAGATTGGAAGATAAACGTTTACGGACAGTGCAAAAGTTGGATAGAACAGGGCTTACAACCCAGAGCAGTTACAAGGGATTTGGACTGGGGAGTGAAGGTTCCATTGCCCAATGCAGAGGGGAAAGTGCTGTATGTTTGGTTTGATGCTCCGATAGGATATATCTCAAATACAAAGGAATTATGCGGCGATGACTGGCAGAAATGGTGGAAAGCAAAGGACACAAAACTTGTTCATTTCATCGGCAAAGACAACATTGTATTCCATTGTATTATCTTTCCTGCGATGTTGAAAGCGGAAGGGTCGTATATTCTTCCTGCCAATGTGCCTGCCAATGAGTTCCTTAATTTGGAGGGAGATAAAATATCCACCTCTCGCAACTGGGCTGTTTGGCTGCACGAATATCTTGAAGATTTTAAGGATAAACAGGACGTATTGCGGTATGTTTTGTGTGCCAATGCACCCGAAACCAAAGATAATGACTTTACATGGAAGGACTTTCAGACCAGAAATAATTCGGAACTTGTAGCCATACTCGGCAATTTTGTTAATAGAACTTTGGTTCTTACTCACAAGTTTTTCGGGGGTAAAGTGCCGACCTGTAGCGATTTAACTCCGTTGGAAAAAGAGTTAATGAAAGAAATTACCGAATATCCTCAACGCATAGGTTCAGCCATAGAAAATTACAAATTCAGGGAGGCTCTTACCGAAATGATGAACCTTGCAAGGCTCGGAAACAAGTATCTTACCGAATGTGAGCCTTGGAAGTTAATCAAAACAGATGAGATTCGGACGGCTACCGTGCTTAATTTCAGCCTGCAAATATGTGCAAATCTTGCTGTATTATGTCAGCCTTTCCTGCCTTTTACTGCCGAAAAACTGTCGAAACTTTTGAATATTCCTGCCTTAAAATGGGCTGATGCAGGGCAATGTAACATACTTAAAGCGGGTCAAAGTATTGAAAAACCCGAATTGCTTTTTGAACAGATAGACGACAAAATCATTGAAACTCAAGTTGAAAAACTCAATGCTACAAAGCGTTCCAACGAACTTCAAAACGCCATTGTTGAAGCACAAAAACCAAATATAAACTTTGATGACTTTTCAAAAATAGACATTCGCACAGCCACTATAACCGATGCCGAAAAAGTAGCAAAGACTAAAAAACTCCTTAAATTGACCGTTGATACGGGGATAGACAAGCGAACTATTGTCAGCGGTATAGCGGAATACTATGAACCTCAGGCGATAATCGGCAAACAGATATGCGTGCTTGTAAATCTGGAACCGAAGGAATTGAAAGGCATAATTTCGCAAGGGATGATTTTAATGGCTGAAAATGCTGACGGGTCTTTGCATTTTGTACAGCCATCAACACTCATAAAAAACGGTTCTACAATAAGTTAAAAGCAAATTATTCTTAAACAAACGGACTAAACAAAACCGTTTCACGACAATACCTTAATAAATGATAGCGGGTTGGATTTGCAGATAGGCAGTTAATTCCGTTTGCAGTTGTTCGAAGGTTTGATTTGTAATTCCGAGCGTAGTTTTATAGACCGATAACTTTGTAATGAAGTTATTAACCCACGCCTTAAACTCTAATTCCCTTGTAGGGAT
>JAISTG010000092.1 GCA_031272705.1 Bacteroidales bacterium
TGCAAAAACTCCAAACCTTCCAATATCTGTGTCAATAGGCTTTGCTTCTGCTCAAATGTAAGACTGCCGCTCCTGAGCAACTGATTCAAATTGCCCTGCTCGTAGTACTGCAAAATACCGAAGTCATATTCCCCGTCAAACTGAGTAAATGTATAACATTCCTCATAATAGGCTATGTTAGGATGAACGGGCAAATTGCTTATCATCTCCACTTCTTTCTTCAACCTAACGGCTTCAAATTCAGGGCTTACTTTTGCTATTTTTATCGCTACCCATCGGTCACGATAGTTATCATAAGCCTTGAATACACTGCCAAAGCCGCCTTCTCCAAGTTTATCGGCATTTATATCGTAAGTATAACGCCGTTGAAAGTCCTGTTGTGTCATATATTATTAAATTTGTTATTTATTTCCACTTCGTTTTTTATTTTTTGAGCAGTCCGAAAATCCGCCCCATTTTGGTGGGAATTTTCTGAGCGGTCGGAATCCTTCCTCCATTTTGGGGGAATTTTTCGAGCAGTCGGAATCCTTCCTCCATTTTGGGGGAAACTTTCCGAGCAGTCGGAATCCTTCTCCCATTTTGGGGGAAACTTTCCGAGTAGTCGGGGAAACTCCTCCATGTTCTTGTTACAACTGCATTGATAAATCTTATTATAATCCATATTGTTGTTTTTTTAAGGCGGCAAAGATACAAAAAAAATTAAATTTAAACACTTTTTATCTTTTGTTAATGTAAATTTAAGATAATTTCAAACTACATTTTACTTATTTCTCAATTTTGTTTAACTTTGCACACTCAAACGAAGAAAAACATTGAAAATACTTACACTGAATCAAAACGATAACTCGTTGAAACATTTCGCAATAAGCGTTGGTATGTTTGACGGAGTGCATACGGGACATCAACGTTTGCTTTTGTCCTTGAAAGAAAAAGCACGTCAAATTGGCACTTCGGCGGCTTTAATTACTTTTTCTAACCATCCGCGACTTGTTTTACGGAATGGCAATGAACAGAATATAAATCTTTTGCAAACAAATGAAGAACGGCTGCAAAAAATTAGTGAATGCGGCATTGATTATGTATTCACCATTGAGTTTTCGCAGGAATTTTCCTCTCTCTCCCCTACTCAATTTTTAGATTTACTGATAACAAAACTTCACCCTCATACCTTAATACTTGGTTATGACAATTATTTTGGGCGTAATCGTGCGGCGGAACTTGACGACATTATAACCAAAGGCAAATATAGAGATATGTTTATTGAACGTACCGATGATTGTGTGTATTTCAATGGATTAGAAGTGAGTTCAACGCAAATCAGACAGGCTCTTGCGACAGGTAAAATATATTTAGCGAATGCTATGCTGGGCTATGAATATCTGTTTTCGGGCGAAGTGATTGGCGGAATGAAGAATGGACGGCAATTAGGTTTTCCTACGGCGAATTTAAATGTTAATCCACTAAAACAAATGCCATTAAACGGAGTTTATGCTGTTAAAATACGACTTGCAAACAAACTTATGGAAGGCGTATTATTTATAGGACAGCGTCAAACCTTTGGTCTGCAGGATTTAAGCATAGAAGTACATATATTTAATTTCAATTCGGATATTTATAAACAAACATTGGAGGTCGCACTTGTGGATTTCATACGTCCGCAACGTCATTTCTCTACACCCGAAGCCTTAACGACTCAAATTAAACAGGATTGTGATGAAGCAAAACGTATTTTTAGCAGTTTGCATTAGTATATTATGTTCGTTATCCGGTATTTCACAGGAACGTGAATTTACTTCATTAGAAGAAGCCATGCTTTCGCCCGACAGCGTTTTTTCTTTAACGCTTCGCAAATCACATTTGAAAGCAATACCTTCTGAAATCTATACATTGAAACATCTTAAAAGGCTTTCATTATCAAGGAATAACATCACAGAAATTTCGGATTCCATTGCACTTTTGAGGGAACTGCATTATCTTGATTTGTCTTCCAATAACGTATCTTCATTACCTCCCGCTATGGCAACGTTACCCATTGATACTCTAATACTTTGGGACAATCCAATCTATGCACTGGATACGTCTTTTGCGGCTCTACCTCTGCTTTATCTTGATATGCGAGCCATCACTCAAACAAAAAAAGAGCAGGATGCTATCATCTCGCTCTTTCCTAAAGCAAAAATCCGCCGCAATCGCCCTTGCAATTGCGGCAGATAGCCTTATATGGTTATGAAATTATTCTCTGTTATGATTTAATGACTTCCAGCAACTCTACTTCAAAACAAAGTAGTGATCCTGCAGGAATTGAAGGTGAGTTATTGTCGCCATAAGCCAAGTCAGGCTTAATCCAAAACATATATGTAGAGCCTTCGGTCATTAGTGTTAATCCTTCGGAAAATCCGGGAATAAAGTTAGCAACGCCGGTAGGTGCAACCGGTTCATCGCTTTCAAATGACGATTCAATAACTTTACCATCAAGCAGTTTCAAACGATACTTCATACGTACTCTGTCGTTTTTCGCAGGGTGCTTGTCGTTCTTTCCTGCTTTAATAACCTTGTACTGCAAGCCGGATTCGGTAGTTTGAACTCCTTCTTTACCTTTGTTTTCTGCCAAAAACTTCTCAGCCTTTTCTCTGTTAGGTTTTGCAATTTTTTGAGCCTCTTCGTGTTGCTTTTTTTGAGCCTCTGCTTGAAATTTTTGCATAACAGACTGAATCTGTTCCTGTGTTAATGAACCCGTAGTGTCTCCCATAATGGTTTGATACATTGCTCTGGCAATAATTTCCTTATCAAGGTCAATCTGTTGCGTAGCAAAAGCCTCCGACATCTGACGACCGTTCATATAACCTATGATATATGATGCGGAATCCTTTAAGGTCTTCAATTCTCCCAAATCAACCTTTTTAGGTTTTTGAGAACAGCCCGTAAGCATAACGCTCAAAGAGCCGAATAATACTAATGATGATACTAAAATTTTCTTCATTACTTCTTTACTTTTTTTATGATTAAACGGCTGCAAAGGTAATAATTTTTTTTGTATTCAAAGAAAAAATTATTTTTTTACACTTTAATAAAACATTTTTTATCCTCTTTAACGTTTGCAAAAGCATAACAAAAATCAATATAAACCAAGAAATTCATGTCAAAATATTGAGATATTTTTTAGAAAAAGTTGTTTTACTTTTAATGCCATTATGAAACAATTTTTATTCACATGTGCAGAAGTTTTTTTTCACATGTGAATAATATACATAACTTTATGGTACAAAATATACATTTAGGTATTCATAAAAAAACTGCATTTTATAACATGGCTGACGCAGGGGAAGTCCGATAGAAATGTAATTTGTCTGGTTTTTACCCACATTATATTGTTTTATATCAAACATTTTATCAATTATGCCCGATAAATCAAATATTTTATGTACTTTTGCACCCTGTTTTAGATAGTTTTAATCTCAAATAAAGTATAACAAATGGTAAAAATAGCAATAAACGGTTTCGGAAGAATAGGACGTGTTACTTTTCGAAACATTCAAAAAAAACAAAACGTGGAAGTTGTAGCAATCAACGATTTAACAGATGCAAAAACTCTGGCTCATTTACTAAAATACGACTCTGTTCATGGTCGGTTTGAAGGTGTGGTTGAAGCAGATGGAGAGTTTTTGGTTGTTAATGGGAAAAGGATTAGGGTTTACGCAGAACGCGATCCCGAAAATTTACCATGGAAAGATTTGGGTATTGATATAGTTGTGGAATCTACGGGTATTTTCCGTAATAAGGAGAAAATGAGCAAGCACATAAAGGCTGGAGCAAAAAAAGTTATTCTCACCGTTCCTGCCGATAATGCTGACGATGTAGATGCTACGGTTGTGCTTGGAGTGAATGATGGTGTTCTAACAAAGGATACGACTTATGTATCAAATGCTTCCTGTACCACAAATTGTCTTGCACCCGTTGCAAAAGTGTTAAATGACAGGTTTGGAATAAAACGTGGTCTTATGAATACGGTTCATTCCTACACTAACGATCAGCAAATTTTGGATTTACCGCATAAGGATTTGAGACGTGCAAGAGCGGCTGCCGTAAGTATTATACCTACTTCTACCGGTGCGGCTAAGGCTGTGGGGTTGGTTATTCCTGAACTGAAAGGCAAACTGGATGGAATGTCTATGAGAGTTCCAACTCCTGATGGTTCGGTTGTGGATTTGACTGTTGAACTTGAACGCAATGTAACAAAAGAAGAGGTAAATGCGGCTATGAAAGAGGCTTCCGAAACATACTTGAAGGGCATTCTTGAATACGTAGAAGATCCTATTGTGAGTATAGATATTGTTGGCAATCCTCATTCGTCAATTTTTGACTCTAAACTGACTATGGTTTTGGAAGGAAATATGGTTAAGGTTGTATCATGGTATGACAATGAGAACGGATATTCCAATCGTGTCTGTGATTTAGCGGAAAAATTAGCCACTTTAATTTAACAAACGTATTTTGTTTTGGAATTTGAAGACTTAAAATTCTTCTACTCCGACGAACATTTTCTCTCTTATTTATAATATTTTTCTGTTCGGTTGTACAGAACTTCTGTTCGGTTGCTTGTCCGGTTTCCTGTCCGGTTCATTTCTTAAATACTTATTTTCATGCATATTAAGTATGACAATGACTGTTTTTTTTGAAATTTTTATTCTTAAAAAACAACTTGATTAAAAAGAAAACATTACCTTTGCAAACTCAATTTTTACAAATATTATGGCTAATAACGAAGAACTTTTTAAGAAGATTATTGCTCATGCAAAGGAATATGGTTTCATATTTCCTTCAAGTGAGATTTACGATGGAATGGCTGCCGTTTATGATTATGGGCAATGGGGCGTTGAATTGAAAAATAACATTCGCTCTTATTGGTGGAAGGCAATGACGCAATGGCATGAGAATATAGCAGGGCTTGATTCTGCGATATTTATGCACCCTGCCGTATGGAAAGCATCAGGACACGTTGATGCCTTTAATGATCCCCTGATTGACAATAAAGACTCTAAAAAACGCTATCGGGCGGATGTGCTGATTGAAGACCACATTGCCAAAATTGAAGACAAAATTAACAAAGAGATAGAGAAGGCTTCCAAACGTTTTGGTGAGGCTTTTGACCCTCAGCAGTTTGTTTCCACAAATCCAAGAGTGCTTGAATATACTTCAAAAATAAAGGATATATCAGCAAAATATGCTTCCGCCATGCAGGAAAATGATTTGGCGGCGATTAAACGATTGATAGAAGATTTGGAAATAGTGTGTCCCATATCCGGAACGCGAAACTGGACAGATGTAAGGCAGTTTAATCTTATGTTTTCCACCAAAATAGGTTCAGTTTCCGAAGAATCGGACATTATTTACTTGCGTCCGGAAACGGCACAGGGCATTTTCGTAAATTACTTGAACGTTCAAAAGACGGGAAGAATGAAGATACCGTTTGGAATTGCACAAACAGGTAAAGCCTTTCGCAATGAGATAGTTGCAAGGCAGTTTATATTTCGTATGAGAGAGTTTGAACAGATGGAAATGCAGTTTTTTGTACGACCGGGAGAGGAATTGGAATGGTTCAAATACTGGAAGGAAGAACGTATGAAGTGGCATCTGTCATTGGGAACAGCCCCTGAAAAGTACCGATTCCACGACCACGAAAAACTTGCTCACTATGCCAACGCCGCAACGGACATTGAATTTGAGTTTCCTTTCGGATACAAAGAGTTGGAGGGCATCCATTCCCGTACTGATTTCGATTTGCAGCGTCATCAAAAGTTTTCGGGTAAGAAATTGCAGTATTTTGACCCCGAAATCAACGAAAGTTATGTGCCTTACGTGATAGAGACCTCCATTGGTTTGGACAGAATGTTTCTTGCCATGTTTTCCAATGCTTATTGTGAACAGACGCTTGACGATGGTTCGGTTCGGGTTGTACTTGGCTTGCCTCGTATGCTTGCTCCTGTGAAAGCGGCTATACTTCCGTTGGTTAAGAAGGACGGAATGCCTGAAAAAGCCCGTGAAATAATGGATATGTTAAAGTATGAGTTCAATCTTATTTACGAAGAAAAAGATGCAATAGGCAAACGTTACAGAAGGCAGGACGCAATCGGCACTCCATACTGTATAACGGTTGATTCTCAAACGTTGGAAGACAATACTGTAACTGTAAGAGAGCGAGATACAATGCAGCAGGAACGTTTACCGGTTGCAAATCTTGAAAAATACATACTGGAAGGCATTAAACCGGTTCTCCAATCCCCAAGTCTTAAATTCTAATTCCCTTTAGGTATCCAATCCGTATTATGTAACATAACTATTTAATTTTTTGTTATTTACATTATGTTATTATTTATATACATTATATTATAAGGAGTAAAAAGTACCTTTTTCCCCGTTTTCGTGACATCATGAAAACCATCCGCACAGATACGATAAATTGTCTTGAACTAAAAAAATAAATGCAAAATCGTTGTTGTTTGAATAAAAAGTTGTACTTTTGCAAGCCTAATTTAACAAAAACATAAAAGGAAATGACAAAAGTATTAGTAGCAACTGACAAGCCTTTTGCAGCAGTTGCAGTAAATGGAATAAGAAATATAGTTGAAACAGGAGGTTTTCAACTTGAATTGTTGGAAAAATATACCGATGTTCGGCAGTTTTACGATGCGGTTAAGGACGTAGATGCTTTAATTGTACGTAGTGACAAAGTTACGAAAGAGGTGATTGAGGCTGCGAAAAAACTCAAAATAGTTGTTAGAGCGGGAGCAGGATATGATAATATTGATTTGGATGCTTGTACTGCCAGAAATATAGTGGCTATGAACACTCCGGGACAAAATTCAAACGCGGTGGCGGAACTTGCTATTGGCTTTATGATTTATATGGCTCGCACTTGCTTCACCCCTACAACGGGCAGTGAATTGAACGGAAAGAGACTTGGTATTCACGCTTACGGCAATGTAGGCAAACTCGTTGCACATAAGGCTCTTGCACTTGGTATGAAGGTTTTGGCATTTGACCCTTTTGTTCCTGCCGAAATGATTGAAAAGGACGGAGTAAAGGTTGTCGGCAGTGCTGAAGAACTGTATGCCAACAGTGATTACTTGTCTCTGCATATTCCTGCTACGAAGGAAACAAAGCAATCCATCAATTACAGATTGCTTTCTTCAATGCCTAAGAATGCCTGCCTTGTTAATACCGCCAGAAAAGAAGTAATTAACGAACAGGAAATGCTAAAATTGATGAACGAACGCAGTGATTTCAAATATATAACTGACATTGCGGCTGATATAAACGAAGAACTGATGAAGTTTGCACCTCGTTACTTTGCTACTCCAAAGAAAATGGGGGCACAAACCAACGAAGCCAACATCAATGCCGGATTAGCGGCGGCTAATCAAATAGTTGATTTTATTAAAAATGGTGTTACAAAGTACAAAGTCAATTAAAGCGCTACATTTTTTGATATAAAATAAAAAAGGCTTTTGATTTAAATCAAAAGCCTTTTGTGCTTTGAAACGATATTTTTGTGTATAAAATAGTCAACTAATCGTAATACTCTATCTCTCTTTCATAATAAGTATCATCATTTTGTTTGCACTCAATCCAATTCCCCTTCTTGTCATACGTATACTCCATTTTGTAAAATTGAAGTTCCATGTTTGCTGTTTCGTCATTTAAACTGTATGTTAATATATTGTTATTTTTGTCATAAGTGATTTTCAAAGTGTAATATAGCCTATCATTCTCGAAGTGTTGCATCTTTGAGAATTGTTTTGTTTTGCTATTTGAATATTCAAGCTTGGCAGTATATTTTACTCCATCCACTTCTTTATTATATTCTGTTAATTGATTATAATTATTTATTATATAATCCTCTATTATCACATCATCTCCACTTTTGCTTGTTATTTTAACAGATCCATCTGAAAGGCTAATAATACTTCTATTCATTATCTCGGCATTATTTGTATAATATAATTTTGCACCATAGCATTCATTATCTTTATTATAAGAAAATACCATCTTTTGTAATAAAAAACCATCTGTGTAATCATGTGATTCGTATTTGCTATCGTAGTGTACCCCATAATAATAAGACAATGCTGTTATAATATTACCTGCATTATCTCTATTATATATAATTTTACCATATAGATTCAAACCATAAAACTGAGAATTATCATATAATTCTATTTTATCACATCTATTATTTTTATCATAAGAATATATTTTGGTATTATTCAAATCGCCATTATTATTATATGTTTCTATTTTTGTTGGATTAGCATCTTTATTATAATATGTTATAATTACATCTCCAACAATACTTTTTTGAGTTTCACCAAAATGAGAAACGTATTCTATTTGTTGTTCTCTTATTTTTTTTACTTTTCCAAATACTTTTGTATTCTCAGTATATTTGCTTGTTCCAAGATAAACAGTAAGTATCGTGTCATTAAATAAATCCAAATCTTTTTTTTCTGTAATAATTTCAGAAACAATCTCTAAATCTGTTAATTTAACCGTATCATCATAATACCCCGTTTCTTCTTCCACTGCTTCTTCCCAATCGTATTTTCTAATCACTTCTATAATGTAAATATAATCTTTTACTCTTGCGTTAATAGCAGCAATAGATGCCATATTTGTCTTATTCTCTGGTAATTTGATGTTATAGCTTTCTATTAACATGTTCAATGCAGACGATTTAATGGCGTAATTAACATTTGTAACAGGATATTTGTAGTTGATATAATCAAATTCAAATTCAGGTGGCAAATAACTACTAACTATACCAAGAATATTTCCTTTCATATCAAGCAAAGGTCCTCCTGAATTTCCTGTACTTATTTCGGCACTAAACTGATACTGATTGTTTGCGCCACCCAGACCTGTTAGAGAATTGATTAATCCTTCTGTTACTTTTGCTTCGGAACCTTGTATAGTAGTATTTGGGAAGCCAATAACACATATTTTTTCTCCCTTAAGAATCCCAGACACTTTCAATCCCAAAGGTACTCTACTTAAAGACTTGAAATTCGCATCTTTAATTTTAAGTAAGGCTATATCATTTGCCTTATCTACCGCAATTACCGCGACTGAATACTTTGTTGTCAAATCTCCATGAACGCCCTTAACGTAGAATGAGTGATAGTTGGTGTCCAACAAATCCCCATCCTCATCTGCAATAATATGATATGCTGTTGCAATGTATCCATCGGAAGACAAAGCAAAACATGTTCCATATTGTTGTTGTCCATTTGCATTTTCTGCTGCAAATACTGCGATTACACTAATCGCTAATACCATCAATTTTTTCTTCATAGGTTTATAATATTTATGTTTTAATTAGACATTATTATATATTATAGCTTGAATAACAACGGATACAATAGCAATGACAAGCATTATTTTCGCTAAATTTCTCGTACTGTCATTGTATTTGCTAATACGGGTGCCATCCGCATCTGTTATACTACTATTAAGTAAATATATTGCAATACCAAATCCAAGTAACCCACCACCAACTGCTCCAATAAATCCTAATGTTGTAAGGCATCCGCCTGCATCTTTTTGTGTAGGGGTAATTTCTTGTATTGATAATCCTTTTTGAGCAATTGCCTCTTCAATGAATCCCAATTTTTTATTATTATTTTTATAATTATCATAAAATTGATAAAGTTCTTTGCCTTCATAGTCTTTGAACAAAGATTTTTGAATGTCTTCCATTGAGGAATTTTCTACATCAATTCCTCTCAAACAAAGTTCCTCTACTATTGCTTGCTTAAACTCTTGTATTATATTATCATAATAATACATAAGAACTAAATCTACTGAATTTTGCGTCTTCAAAGAAGCCAATTCTTCATCTGATAAAATATACTTTTCCATACTGTTCTATTTTTTAACTTATTTTCATTATTATAATTAAAGCAATTACGATAAAACTAATTATCAATAATGCTTTGGCATTCTTTCTCGTTTTTTGATTGTAGGTATGAAATCTTTCTCCATCCACATTTTTTTTTGTGCTGTAAAGATATTGCAATGCCATAAAAATACCAAGTAATCCACCTGCAAAAGAAACTATGTAACCTAACCACATATATCTTCCGTATTCACCATTTCTGAAATTTTCTTTTGACAATATTTGCTCGGCAGTCAATTCTTTTAATGGTAGTTTTCTTTTTTCAATTTCTTTTTTTGCTAACGCTACTCTACTTTTTTCATTATAATCTGGATTGACAAAAATTTCAATAACTTCTTCATCCGTCAAATTTTTCCATATCTCTTTTTCCAAAAATTGAGGATTATCTATAGCACTAACATCAAAATTTCTACTCTTTAATTCTTCTATTGCTAAATTAACAAATTCTTTCTCATAGGAAGTTTTATTTTGAATAATTTGTATTAAGTCCTCGTTTGTTTTTGCTTGGATAACTTTCTTGTATCCATCAAATTTTTCTTCCATAAATTTATTGTTTTTGATTAAATACTATTTTATTTGCTCTTTTGGATTTTTCCCATATTTATTTTCTCCTTGTTGACTATCTTTACACAAAAATATTAGCATACAGATTGTAAGAATACCAATAAAATCCATTGTTTTTGCAATTATTAATGCGCTAATTAATCTCTCTTCTGTCTTTATGAAAAAGGAATCATATATCAAAATACCTACTGCTACAACGACCCCCAAAACAATTAAAAGATGTGGGCTTTTCCCTATATCGTGCAAACGGCGAACCGTAGCCGCAAGATACGGTATAATAGCACCTAATGCAGTCAATACCAATAAAAAATTCATTGTGGAATATAATTGCACTTCACTGCAAATGAGAACCAAAATCACAGATACCACAATATAAAAAATGTAGTTAAATAAAAAGAATAGCCAATACTCTTTTCTTCTTGCTCTTCCACTGAAATCGGCAAAATGCCTTAAATAATACATGTAATACTTCATAATGTTATTTGTTTTTTACTTATTTCCATTTTATTCCTTGTTTTTTTAACTCTTTTTGTGCATCTTTATTACCTAATTGAGCCGCTTTCTTAAAATACTCTATTGATTTTGACTTTAATAACTTATAGTATTCATTGTCTGCTTTGTCTATATTATCAATAGGATACAACCAATTATTTCCAATCCAATAATAATTTTCCATTTTTGCATTAGGTTGGCAGTCAATAATTTTTTGATACCATTCTTCCGCTTTACTTAAATCTTTTTTAAGACAATATGTATTTGCTATGGAAAAATAGATAGGTATATCAATACTATCCAAATCATCCATAAGACATTTTTGATAACACTCCAATGCCTTATCGTAATTGCTTTTTTCGCTATACGCATGACCTAAATATAGTAGGCAATGATTATTTTCATTATCTCTTTGTATTATGTGTTCATAACACTCTATTGCTTTATCATATTCTGCATTATATAAGAACTGATCACATTCTAATGATTCTAGTTCAACAATATCTTGTATTGTTAAAGTATCTGTTGCTATTGTTGTTTCTTTATTAGAATTTGTTGAACAACTTGCAAACATTACTATTACACTACTTACTAATACCACTTTCTTCATATCAATTTATTTTTGTTTATTATTTTCTTTCTTTTTTCTTTCGTGCTATATCATATTTGGTTATGACCGTATCATAATAATCTTTCAATGTATTTAGTCTCCCTTTGTCATTTTGGGATAATGGAATAAATATTTCTTTCAAGCAATAATCAAAACCATCAAATATAAAAGGTCTTTCACAAGTTGTATCTTTGGAATTGAATTCTCTCAGTTGTCTTAAATATGTATCAAAAGTCGGATCTTGCACCTTAATAAGTCTATCTACCGTTGTGCAAAAGAAATTATAAAAATAGGCTTTATCTAAATAAGGAGGTTCAGCCTCATTTGACATTTTGGCATTTTCAAACAGATTTAATAATCTCCTTAATTCCTCATTTTTTAATAATAATTTTTCTTTTTCCTTAATGGCCATCTTCTCCCACATATCTTTTATACTATCCGATATTTCCCAATTCTCTCTCAATGTATCTTTAGCATGCAACCATAAATGTAAAAAATCTAATTCCTTTGGATGACGATATTTTATATCATAATCATACATTAGATACCAATTATCAAATTCTTTACACAATGTAATTGTACTTCTGTCTCTTTTGGCAAGAAATTCTTTTTCAAGAGTATTACTTTGTTTTTCAAAGGACGTGTATTGTTTTTCCAGAGCATTATTTTGATAATTATATGCAATAACCATTAAAACAGTAAGCGCAATTATAGCATAATTTTTAATAATATAATCTATTTTTATTAAAATATAATATCCTTTTTTTATCCAAGTTTTCCATCTATCTTTTGTAAAATATTTCTTTCTCATAATATTATATGTTTGGTTTATAAATTATTTTATCCATTGAATTTACTGTCTGCAAAACCTTGCAGACAATTTGTAATATATGATGCAAAACTTTCATGAAATAAGAATGCTTGAAAACGGTTTTTAGAACAAGTGAATGTTTGCCTCGTAGATGGCATTTTCTTTGTGCATAACGCACTCTTTTACAGTGAGTTACCCCCCCACAAAAGTTGCAGAATGGCAAGCAAACGATTCTGTGAGCCTTATTTAGCGACATATAGTATTTATCAACCATTATTTATTTCGTATTAAATAGACGGCAACAAAAGTAAAACTTTTATTTTAATCTACCAAATTTTTACAACTAAAAATGCAAGAAAATTTTGTCATAACATTATAACACATTCATTACAATGATTTTAACTAACTCCAAATAACTAACATATTTTCATTTTTCACAACAAAAATCTGTCATTTTTTTGTTGTAGATGGGTGTTTTTTCGCTTTTTTTACATAAAACAAAGTTTGGTAATTCTAAAAAGAATAAACAAAATTCTATCTGTCGGCTTTGTTTTGTTATTTTTTGATGTGAAATAAATTTATTACTTTTGCAGTCGCATTTACAAAGGTTTTGAATGATGAAAATACAAAAACACATTGCTTTTTTACTGCTTATATTTTTGTGTGCTAACGTTTTCGCTCAGCACAATACCATTATAGATAAGATTGTCATTGATCCCGGACACGGCGGAGACAAACCCGGTGCCATAGGTTCAAAATCAAAGGAAAAGGATATAACTCTTGCCGTAGCATTAAAACTTGGTAAGTTAATAAAACAAAATCTCAACGGCGTAGATGTTCTTTTCACCCGCACCGACGACAGAGATATTGAACTCTATAAACGCTCACAAAAAGCCAATAAAAACAATGCAGACCTCTTTATCTCAATTCATTGCAACTCTTCTACCAATAAAGACAGCAAAGGTTTTGAAACGTTCGCTATGGGTTTCGCTAAAACAGCCCAAAACATAGCAGTAGCAAAAAAAGAAAACGCAGATATACTCTCGGAAGCCAATTATCAAAAGAATTATGAAGGTTTTGACCCCAACGCTCCCGAAAACAATGTATTGTTCTCCCTTTATCAGACGGCATATATGGAAAGCAGTTTGAAGTTTGCCGATATGGTTCAGAAGGAATTTGCTCATAATACAACAATGCAAAATCGTGGAGTGAAGCAGGCTAATTTCGTTGTACTGTTTCAGTCTGCTATGCCATCGGTATTGATAGAAATAGGCTTCATTTCCAACAAACAGGAAGAGGCTTATCTCCTTTCCGACAAGGGTCAGTATGAAATAGCGGCTTCAATCCTTCGTGCAATATGCAAATACAAAAATATGAAGGAAGGAACCGACACTCCAATTCCCGCTTTGAAAACAATCATTCCCGACAGCGTTTATAATAAAAAGGAAGAAACGACAAAGGACACCATAAAAATTGATTCCACTGATAACGAAAAACCAATTTACCGCATACAAATACTCTCCGATCCTGACAAAATAGCCTTGGACGACAGCAGATTTAAGGATTGCGACAGTCTTTGGTGCTATCAGCAGCAGGGCATTTGGAAATATACCTCAGGGGCTTTCTTTGACCGTAATCAAGCGTGGGAATATCAACGTCAATTAAAAGAAAAGGGTTTCGGTGATGCCTTTGTGGTAGTCTTTTACAAAGGAAAACGCATCTCTTTTGAAGAAGCCAACAAACTAAATACCAAATAAAAAGATGAAAAAGTACAAAAAAGAATTACAAATCGGCATTACAACTCTCATAGCCCTGATTGTGCTGTTCTTTGGTATCAATTACCTGAAAGGCAACGCCCTTTTCAGCACAGACAACACTTATTACGCCATTTACAACAGCGTTTCCGGCTTGCACGCCTCAAATTACATATACATAAATGGAATGAAGGTGGGGTTCGTAAAGAAAATTGAGCGTGTGGATGTCAAAGGACAGAAATTTCTTGTGGAGATTGCCATTGATAATGAAGTGAAAATACCCGTTGATTCCAAACTTGTAATGTATTCTTCGGGGCTTTTGGGCGGTACGGAAATGCGAATAGACATCGGTAATTCGCTTACGCTAATGAAAAACAAGGATACAATTAACGCTATTGCCGAAATGGGCTTAATGGATAAACTTGGCAGCGACCTTAAACCTACAATAGCCGGCATAACTGCTGCAGCAACACATTTGGATTCTGTTCTTACGGCTATAAATCAGGTGCTTGACAGGCAGGCACAGGAAAACATTAAGCAGAGCCTTGAGAACATAAAAACAACAACCAATTATCTTTCCTCTGTATCAATACAACTTGACGGCTTACTTGAAAAGGAAAAGGCACGATTAAGCAATATACTCTCAAACGTTGAAAGCATAGCCACCAATCTAAACAATAACAGCGAGAAACTCAACAACATAATCACCAATTTTAATAACATTTCCGACACTCTTGCTCAGGCTCAAATAGGCTCAACATTGCGGGAAACAAACCAAAGCCTCACCTCCGTTTCAACCATACTTCACAAAATAGAAAGCGGCGAAGGAAATCTTGGAATGCTCATCAACGACGACCAACTCTACAAAAACCTTGACAATGCAGTAAAAAAACTTGACGCTCTCATAGAAGACATCAAGGCAAACCCCAAACGCTACGTCAAAATTTCCGTATTCTAACCCGTAAACCGTTTTCCCTGATACGTATTACGCTCTCGCATAGTGCGTTCTATGCTTTGGACTATCTGTTCGTTGCGAAGCGTTCCCCAGTTGTAAGCAGAATGAAAACGAGGCGGCACTTCCCCACAAAACCTCTCAATAACAATCTGTGGATTAAGCCTTTCAAGGAAGTCAATTATAAATTCACGATAGTCTTCAAAAGTAAAAAGATGAAATTCGCTCGGATTAGCCTCATATTCCTTCAATATGGGGGTATCTTTCAGCAGTTGCAACTGGTGAAACTTCAAAGAATGCAAGCCCAATGAAGACAAAATTTCCGCTTCCTTCAACATATCATCACGACTCTCGGCAGGAAGCCCGAATATCAGGTGTCCGCCGCAGCGAATGTTACGTTTGGTGGTCTCCCCTATCGCTTTAAGTGTCTGTGAGAAAGTATGATGGCGGTTTATCCTTGCAAGCGTGCGGTCATAACAACTTTCAATTCCATACTCCATTATTATATGGTAACGTTCGTTTAATTCGGCAAGATAATCCAACTTTTCCGCATCAACGCAATCCGGTCTCGTGCCTATGACAAGCCCTATTACTCCCTCATTATCAAGTGCCTGTGCATACCTTTCCTTCAACACATCAAGCGAATCAAAGGTATTGGAATACGCTTGCAGATAAGCAAGATACTTTTGTGCCTTCGGGTAACGCCATTTGTGAAAAGAAATCCCTTCAACTATCTGTTGCTTAATCGGTTTCGCATTATCGCAGTACGAAGGATTAAATGCGTCATTGTTACAAAAGGTACAGCCGCCCAAAGAAAACATTCCATTGCGGTTAGGACACGTAAAACCCGCATCAACAGAGAGTTTCTGCACCCGAAACCCGCAAGTACGTTTCCAGTACGAAGAATAGGAATTATAAGGTCGGCTGTCGCCCCATGGATACGTCATTTTGTTGTTGTAATTCATTTTTTCAAGGTGGCAAAAGTACAAAATAATCTCATATAAAACCGTTTAATTTTATTGAGATATTGTTTCGTTCATTCAAAACGCCGTTTTAATCATTCAAAATCAAGTAATAATCATCTGTAATCTGATTTGGTTGATGGAAAGATGGCATGTTTTTGAGCAAAAGATGCCATCTTTCTTGATGAAACATGCCATCTTTTGCCAAGAAAGATGCCATCTTTTGCTCAAAAACATGCCATCTTTTACTCAACCTTATTTGATTATAGATGAACGAAACTTGATTATAGAGGAACCAAACGCCGTTTTGAATAATTTTTGTACCTTTGCAAACTCTTAAAACTAAAAATTGTAATGCAGGAAATACGCAACATAGCAATAATAGCCCATGTGGATCATGGCAAAACAACTCTCGTGGATAGGATGCTTTATCAGGCTAAACTCTTCCGCGACAATCAGGAAAAGAAAGAACTGATACTGGACTCCAATGACTTGGAACGCGAACGCGGAATAACGATTCTGAGTAAAAATGTCTCCATTCGTTACAGGGGATTCAAAATCAACATCATTGATACGCCCGGACACAGCGATTTTGGGGGCGAAGTGGAACGTGTATTGAACATGGCGGACGGCGTTTTGTTGGTTGTGGATGCTTTTGAAGGTCCTATGCCGCAGACAAGGTTCGTTTTACAGAAAGCGATTGAACTTAACCTCAAACCGATTGTGGTTATAAACAAGGTAGATAAGCCAAACTGCAACCCGTTGGACACTCAGGAGAAGGTATTTGACCTTATGTTCAATCTGGGAGCAACTCAGGATCAGTTGGACTTTCCTACCGTATTCGGTTCTTCAAAAGAAGGCTGGATGAGTGAGGATTACACCAAACCGTCTTCGGATGTCAGTTATCTTTTAGACCAGATTATAGAACACATTCCCGCTTATAAGGCTACCGAAGGCAATGTGCAGATGATGATTTCTTCGCTTGACTATTCTTCTTACGTGGGTCGTATTGCTGTTGGCAGGTTACATCGCGGCAAATTGCAGGCTGGACAGGATGTAATGCTCGTTAAGGCTGACGGAACACAAATCCGTTCCAAGATAAAGGAATTATACGTCTTTGAAGGCTTGGCTAAAGAAAAGATAAAGAGCGAAATAGAAGCCGGAGAAATATGTGCGTTGCTTGGAATTGAGAACTTTGACATCGGAGACAGCGTTTGCGATCTGGAAAATCCGCAGGCATTACCGCCAATCAAGGTTGATGAACCTACACTCTCAATGTTATTCACCATAAACAACTCTCCGTTCTTCGGACGTGAAGGAAAGTACGTTACAAGCCGTCATTTGCGCGACCGACTTTACGCAGAGTTGGAGAAAAACCTTGCTTTACGGATTGAAGACACCGATTCGCCCGACGTAATGATTGTTTACGGGCGTGGCATCCTGCATCTGTCAATTCTGATTGAGACTATGAGGCGTGAAGGTTATGAATTGCAGGTAGGGCAACCAAAGGTTATAATAAAGGAAATTGACGGCGTGAAATGCGAACCTGTGGAGCAACTGACTATTGTTGTGCC
>JAISTG010000024.1 GCA_031272705.1 Bacteroidales bacterium
AGGCACTTTTGTCATCGTATTTCAATGAAAAGAGCGAGCCATACACCATTATAAAGGAATGTAAGGGCAAAGACCTGACGGGAATTGAGTATGAACAGTTGTTTCCTTTTGTAAAGCCGCTGTCAAATGCTTTTCGGGTGATTTCAGGTGATTATGTAACAACGGAAGACGGCACAGGAATAGTGCATATTGCTCCTACGTTTGGTGCAGATGACGACAGAGTAGCCAAAATCGCAGGCATACCGCCATTGGTTTTGATAGACAAGGACGGAAAGCAACAACCGATGGTAGATAAAACAGGAAAGTATTTTTGTATATCTGATTTGGACGCTGACTTTGTGAGAAATTACGTTGATGAAAAGCGATATGGAGAATATGAAGGGCGATTTGTGAAGAATGATTACGACAAAAATATCACCGATAAAGACGCTCCAACGCTTGATATAGACCTTTGTGTGTCCTTAAAGCAGTCAGGCAAAGCCTTTAAGATAGAAAAACTTACTCATAATTACCCTCACTGCTGGCGAACCGATAAACCGGTGCTGTATTATCCGCTTGACTCGTGGTTTATTCGTACTACGGCAATCAAAGACAGGCTTATAGAACTCAATAAAACTATAAACTGGAAACCGGAAGCCACAGGAAGCGGACGATTTGGTAATTGGTTGGAAAATCTTGTTGATTGGAATCTGTCGAGGTCTCGTTACTGGGGAACACCTCTTCCAATCTGGCGTACGGAAGACGGAAAGGAAGAAATATGTGTAAATTCCGTTGAAATGTTACGCAATGAAATAGACCGCAGTGTTGCTGCCGGATTTATGAAAGAAAACAAATACAAATCCAATGATTATAACGCTTTTGACTTACACCGTCCTTATATTGACGAAGTTGTTCTTGTTTCGTCAAAAGGGCAAAAGATGTTCAGGGAAACGGATTTGATTGACGTATGGTTTGATTCGGGTGCAATGCCTTATGCTCAAATGCACTTCCCATTTGAATGCAGTGAAGCGGAACTTAAAAACAACTTCCCGGCTGACTTTATTGCCGAAGGGGTTGACCAGACGCGTGGCTGGTTCTTTACTCTCCATGCCATAGGAGCATTAGTCTTTGACAGCATTGCCTTTAAGAACGTGGTATCTAACGGTTTGGTTTTGGACAAAAACGGTAACAAGATGTCAAAACGATTGGGTAATGCCGTGAATCCTTTTGATATGATAGAGAAGTATGGTGCTGATGCTACAAGATGGTATATGATAACCAACTCACAGCCTTGGGAAAACTTGAAATTTGACGAAGCAGGCATTGATGAAGTAAAACGCAAGTTCTTTGGCACCCTTTACAATACCTATTCCTTCTTTGCATTGTACGCTAACATTGACGGATTTAACTATAAGGAAGAAGACATTGAACAGAGCAAGCGTCCGGAGATTGACCGCTGGATTTTGTCCGAACTGAATTCACTTATAGATTACGTTGATAGCAGTTACGAGCAGTATGAGCCTACAAAAGCAGGACGGGCTATTGTTTCATTTGTTGATGAGTATCTTTCAAACTGGTATGTTCGTCTTTGCCGTCGCCGCTTCTGGAAGGGAGAGTATTCAAACGATAAAATATCAGCATATCAAACTCTTTACACCTGCCTTATTACTATTGCAAAACTGTCAGCACCTATAGCACCATTCTTTTCCGAACGTTTATTTTTGGATTTGAATGAAATAAGTCATCGTGAGAACGTTACATCGGTACATTTCACTGATTTTCCAAAGTCAAACCCTGCAATGATTGACAAAAATCTCGAAAGCAGAATGCAGTTGGCTCAAAAAATATGTTCATTGGTTCTTTCGCTTCGTAAGAAACATAATTTGAAAGTACGCCAACCTTTGTCAAAAATCATAATACCAACCAACGATGATACACAACGCTCACAGATTTCAAGCGTTAAGGCTTTGATTTGTTCGGAAGTAAATATAAAAGATATAGAGTTTTTAGATGCGTCAAACAATGTTCTTATCAAAAAGATAAAGGCTAATTTCAAAACGTTGGGACCAAAATTCGGCAGCAGGATGAAGGCTATTGCCGCAGCGTTAAACACATTCAGTCAGGCAGATATAGCCTTTATTGAACAGAATGGACATTATGAATTGCCGCTTGCCAACGATGAAAAGATTGAAATTTTGATTGGTGATGTTGAAATCATAACAGAAGATATTCCGGGCTGGGTTGTAGCAAATGAAGGCAGTCTTACATTAGCGTTAGACATCACAATAACAGATACATTACGCAATGAGGGTATTGCAAGAGAGTTAATAAACAGAATACAAAACATTCGCAAGGGTCTGGATTTTGAAGTTACCGACAAGATAAACGTCATTCTGCAAAGCGAACCATCAATAGAAACCGCCGTAAGACAATTTAACGACTACATTTGCAACGAAATACTTGCCGCAAATCTTATTTTGTCGGCAGAAATTGACAATCCAACCGAACAGTTAGATGTTATAGAAGGCAGGGAGTTAGCAATAAAAGTAACAAAAGCCTAAGGTATTTATCTAAATAAAAGTCTATAACATTATATGGCTTTATATTGTATTACAAATAACCATTATAGGAATATCTTTTATTTGTTTTTCCAGCAACAATGTTTGTATTTTTTGCCGCTGCCACACGAGCAAAGGTCATTTCTTCCCGGTACTTTATCTTTTATGATTTGTTGTCCTGCTTTCATTCCTGCTACAAAATCAAGCTTCTGTAATGACGGAACTCTGAAAGTCATAGTTGTATTACCTTGAAAATTTGTTATGGCAAAATCGCCCTTTGTAATAACATTCATTCCAATAAGCATACCAACACTTTTGTTCGTTGAAAGTTCATCACATTCTGTAACTTGTGTATTTAATGTGATATTCTTATTATTCAGAGTGATCTTTACATAATAAACATTCACAATTTTATCACCGTGAACGCCCCTGACTTTTGTTTGTCCAACTGGTTTCAAACCTAATGACTCCGCAGTTGACTTTGTAACCACAGAATTTGTAGCACCAGTATCCCAAATTCCTCTTGTTGACACTTTTGTATTTGTACCAATATTAGTGACTTCAACGTAAGTAGTTATACTCCTTTCTATTCCTTGACTAACACTAGTAAGTGCGTGTACTAATTGTTTTTGTTGTTCTGTCATAAATTTAAGCAAAAATTACACGAGAATGGAAAGTCTGAGTGTAAGCATCTTCTCCTTCTGTACATTCTTGAATAAGAAAAGTGCCCAACTCACGCTTATTTTCTATTGATTTGGACAATGCCTGTTCAAAACTGTCGTAATCACCAACAACTTCTTCTCCAACGATAACAATAAACGATGATTGAATTTCTTCACCAACTCACTTTGATTGTCAATATAATACTTAAATTCTTTGTCTAACATATCTTTGTTCTTTTGAGAGTGCAAAAGTACAAACTTTTTTTGAATTAAATGCAAATTTGTGATTTTTTTTGCATTTACGCTCATTTTTAATTACAATTTTTTTTAATATTATATTTTTTGCAACATTACAATTGCTGCAAGAGTACTGAAATCAAATAATAATTAATATTAAATATTTTATAAAGAAATTTTAATAAAATTGAAAAGCAATAAAAATAACAAAAGCCTGATTCGTTTTGTTACTCCTCGTATTGAGGGTGTCCAATCTTGCCCATAAACAACACCGAACCAGTACTTTCTTCCTGAATAACAAAAAGGAATGGTCTGTTAGCAAAGAATTGTGGAGTTCCATTACCAGCAGAAGTTACTCCTATGGTGATTACTGTTACTGCTGCAGCCTCTGTACCGGTTTCATTCACGTCAATATAGGTCTTTTGTTTAACATTTGAAATGCAGAGAGAAGCATCGGCAATACCGGAAAAGTCTGCCGCATCACCGAACGCAATTCCCATTCCCAATGAAGTAAGAATAGGCACTAATGTTTCCTCACTGTCGTAACGCAGTTTGAACTTTGGTACATCCACATTAACCATTTGTTTCACTCTACCGTTCATACAATTTTGCCAATAGCCGTTTTGTTGCAACGCATTGAGCATTGCAACAAAGGAAGAATTGGAAGCAGGAAGGATGAAAGTCATACTGAATGAATTATTTCCGTAAGGGATAGTAACCATTGCCAGATTATCATCACTGTAATACTTGAGATAATTCTTTTGATGCATCATTTGTACATCTACTTGTTGATTATTTCCCTTTGTAAAGTTGGTTTGATATGTTAATTCGGGGTCAAAACCACAACTATCAGCCCAAAGACTTTTGAAATACAAAGCATTGATGAGATACATCATCGTTTCCGCTGAAATAGGAGGGTCAATCATGTGCGGTATCAGTCCGTTTGTATTGTCGGAACACCATTGGTTTATGATGTCGACAGCGGACGGATTGTCAAAATCAAGCCCCTGCACAAGTGCATCATAATAGGTGGTGTTCAGGTCAATAAACGACTGCTTTACAGGAAAGCCCAAACGATACCAGATTGAATTTGCCAACGCTAATTGAGTGTTTGGGTCAGCTGTTTCAAGGTTTTGTCGCATCGTTTGGAAGTGAGAATTTACGTATTCAGGGTCAAAATCGCTCATTCCCATTGCTTGGAGAATTGCGGCTTTTGTCTGCCCGTTTGCACCGTTCCAAACCATTGCCAAAGCCATATTAAGACTTAACGGAGAGAGGATTAAATTCTCTTCATTCGGGCTTTGAGCATTGGCAGTCGCAAATAATTTCATCGCAAAACAATTTCCCTGTTCCACGAGGGTTGTATTGACTTTGCCTGTTGGCTGATTTGACTCATTATTTGTTTCGTCATTGCTGCATGAAACCATCATCAGAGCCGCTAAAATTACGATTAGATTTACATACTTTTTCATTTTGTTCTGTTTTTTTTATGATACAATATATTTTTTTGACGCTGCAAAAATACAAAAAAAAATGTTATATGCAAGTTTTTTATCAATTTATTTTCACAAAACGCCATTTTCTTATTCCAAAATCAAATTATATTTGTCTGAAACTTGATTATAATTCGTTATAATTAAATTTCAGTAACACAGAATTTGATTATAATACATGGAATGGCGTTTGAAAATAAAAAGAATTTGATTTTGACGTCTTAAATTGGTTCTTTTTGAAATTGTATGTTTGGAATTGAGTTTTTTTTTGTACTTTTGCTGCCTCGTTTTTAAGTAAAAATTAAAGCAATGAATGCAACAAAAGGATATATCTCACAGATAATCGGTGCGGTGATAGATGTAACGTTCCCAACAGAGGAATCGCTGCCAAACATTCACGATGCACTGAAAGTAGAAAAAGATGATGGTGGCAGTCTTATTTTGGAAGCGCAACAGGATATAGGAGAAAACACCGTGCGAACTATCGCAATGGATTCCACCGATGGCTTACGCAGAGGCTTAAAAGTAGAAAATCTTGGCGAGCCTATTTCAATGCCGATTGGTGAAAAGATAAACGGCAGGTTGTTTAACGTGATAGGTGAGGCTATTGACGGCATTGGTAAGGTTGATAAGTCTCAATCGTATCCTATTCACCGCAATCCGCCCAAGTTTGAAAACCTTGCTACTTCGCAAGAGGTACTTTACACAGGTATAAAGGTAATTGACCTGATTGAACCTTACGCAAAAGGCGGAAAGATTGGCTTATTCGGCGGTGCAGGTGTTGGTAAGACCGTACTCATTATGGAGATGATTAACAACATTGCTAAGAAATACGAAGGTCAATCGGTATTTGCAGGCGTTGGAGAACGAACTCGTGAGGGTAATGACCTGTTAAGAGAGATGTTGGAAAGCGGTGTAATAAACTATGGTGAAGAATTTAAAAAATCAATGGAAGAAGGCGGTTGGGATTTGTCAAAGGTTGATGAAAAGGCATTGGCAACAAGTAAATGTACATTGGTCTTTGGACAGATGAATGAGCCGCCAGGAGCAAGAGCAAGGGTCGCTTTGTCGGGCTTAACCATTGCAGAATACTACCGAGACGGCGATGAGACAACGGGAGGTAGGGATATACTCCTCTTTATTGATAATATCTTCCGTTTCACACAGGCAGGCAGTGAAGTTTCTGCTTTACTTGGTCGTATGCCTTCAGCCGTTGGTTATCAACCAACGCTCGCTTCAGAGATGGGATTGATGCAAGAGAGAATTACATCTACAAACAGAGGTTCAATTACATCGGTGCAGGCGGTTTATGTTCCTGCCGATGACTTGACTGATCCCGCACCTGCAACAACTTTTGCTCACCTTGACGCACAAACAGTGCTTTCAAGGAAGATAAGCGAACTTGGTATCTATCCTGCGGTTGACCCTTTGGAGTCTTCTTCACGTATCCTTTCGCCTGATGTAGTGGGCGAAGAGCATTATAAAACGGCTCAACGTGTTAAGCAAATCCTTCAACGCTATGCAGAATTGCAGGATATTATTGCCATACTCGGTATAGAAGAACTTTCGGAAGAGGATAAACTTGTTGTTTCCCGTGCAAGACGTGTTCAACGTTTCCTTTCGCAGCCGTTCTTTGTTGCTGAGCAATTTACAGGAATGAAAGGCGTGTTTGTAAATATAGAAGATACTATCAAGGGATTTAATATGATAATGGACGGAGAGGTTGATGAATATCCCGAAGCGGCATTTTCAATGGTTGGAACGATAGAAGAGGCTATTGAAAAGGGTAAAAAGTTAATTGCAGAAGCAGCACAATAATGTTAAACCAATGAGAATAAACATCATAACGCCCGATAAAACACTCTATAACGGAGAAATAAAATTAGCAAAACTCATTGGACTTGACGGAAGTTTTGAAGTGCTGACCAATCATGCTCCTTTGATTTCCGTTTTGGCAAAGGGTAAGATAGAACTTGTTGATGTTGAGGACAAAACTTTTTCTTTCGAAATCAACGGAGGCTTAATTGAGGTTGTCAATAACAACATTCAAATTCTGGCTCAATAGAAATAATTTTCTAAAATTTGATTGTAGCACACTGTAATTTGATTATAGATTTCTGTAATTTGATTCCGGAACGTTATAATTTGATTATAGATTTTTATAATTTGATTTTGATAAGTCAAAACGGTGTTTCATAATTACAAAAAAAGCATTCCATAGATTGGAACGCCTTTTCATATAATCAATATAAACAATTAAAACATTATTTCTATTTTATTTTTAATTTTTGTCCCGCTTTGATATTGCTTCCTTTGATATTGTTTAATGCAGTCAGTTTTTTAACGGTTGTTTTGTTGCGAGCCGCTATTGAAGCAAGGCTGTCACCTTTGCGAACTGTGTAATAATTTCCACTTTTTGTTGCTTTTGATGATGTGTTTTTTGCTAATTGAGAATTGGAACGGATACCTGTGTTACGGAAACTGCTTTTAGTTATCTCCAATGTTTCGTTTTTGAGTGTGAAAGTGGAGAAATCTATCACGTCTTCAGGGTTTAAGGCTGCTCCAAGATAACGAATCTCAAGGTGAAGGTGCGGACCACGTGAGCGACCTGTATTTCCGGCAAGTCCAATCACATCTCCAGCCGATACTTTCTGTCCTGACTCAACGTTAATGCGGGAAAGGTGTCCGTAATATGTTTCCAAGCCGTTGTCATGTCTTATAACGACCAAATTACCATAGCCTCCTGTTTGACGCGTTGGCTTGGTTATACGCACAGTACCGTCAAACATAGCCACAATAGGGTCTCCTACATGTGCTGCAATATCAACTCCGTAATGCCAACCACGTCTGCGTGGTCCGAAATGCGAAGTAAGAATGTTTTCTTTTGGGCAAACAAACTTCTCATTTTTACTGTTTAGCAATTTAATAGGGATTGAACCAACGAGATTTGAATAGTCAAACTTCGGATAGTGTATAGAATTTTCGTCAAAGGAAGCATAAAGAATGTCGTCTTCATTTTCCGCAGACGCATCTTCTTCATCTACTATATAGAGATGCTCATTTATGATTTGTAAAGGGTTAGTTTTTAATTTATTTGTGTCGTTTAGCAGTCCAACAGCGTAATTTGACGCTTCTTTTTCAACGTTTGTTCGGTTTTTCATCATGCCGCGTTCGTGTATCTGAGCCTTTGCTGCAAAGGAAATGAACAGGCATAAAGCCAAAACGATATTACCAATTATTCTAATCATATATTCTATATTTTGAGTTGGCAAAAGTACAACTTTTTTTTTGATTACGCAAATTTTTTTTATTTTTTTTTCTATTTTTTTAATTTTCATTGTGATTTTACCCATTATATTTAAGGTGTTTATTTGTATCTTTGGATTATTTTCGTACCTTTGCAGGCTGATTTTTAACATTATTTCAAGTATATGTCTTTGAAACACAACAAAATAATACGCATAATTTGGCGGATAATCCTTTATAGTTTCGCTCTTTTCGGCTTTGGCGTGCTGGCTGGATACTGCATATTTCAAATGGGTTTGACCAATAATAAAGGTGGAATTGACAAGAATAACCGCTATCTTGCAGACATTTCCAAGTTGGATTCAAGCCAATCTGCCATCAATGTTGATGAGAAACTAAGTGAGAATTTGGTACATTTGGCGGTGTTGAGTAGGTTTTATCCTCTTAATGCTCAACTGATTAGTAGGGCGTTGAACAATAAAAATGCCAACATAAATAAAATGATCGCAGCCTGCGAAATGGGCTTACAGAATAACGAAAAGTACCAAACGACCCTCAACAATTACCTTAATATGCTGACAATAAACGGCAAACAGGACAACAAAAACGCCATTGAATGGATGAATACTCCCGAATGGCAGGTGTTGAAACAGGCTATTGTTAAGGATAAACCGCTGATTGACTCGGCGGCAAGGCTTTGTGGCGTTGAGCCGAGGCTCATAGTAGGGTGTTTGGTTGGCGAACAGATACGTCTTTTTAACAGTAATCGTGAGTCGTATAAGCGTTATATAGAGCCGATGAAAGTGCTTAACGTGCAGTCGCAATTCTCACTTGGCGTTAACGGAATAAAGGATTTCACGGCTATTGCGGTGGAACAGAACCTCAAAAATCCTCAATCTCCGTTTTACATGGGGTCAAAATACGAACACATTTTGGACTATCCCGTTAGCGGAATTGACCATACGGAGGAGCGGATAAGCCGTTTGGTGGATTACAGAAACCACTTCTACTCATTTCTTTACACGGGTTGCATACTCCATCAGACCGCAATGCAGTGGGAGAGAGCGGGATACTCCATTACGAATCGCCCGGACATACTCATAACTCTTTTCAACATCGGCTTCAATGAGAGCAAACCCGGTGCCAATCCGCAATGTGGCGGGTCGCACATCAGCGTTGGGGGCAAGATATATACCTTTGGTGTGATTGGTTTTAACTTCTATTACTCGGGGGAATTGCTTGATGAGTTCCCTTTTGAAGCCCAAACTTTCGTACGATAAATCAAAACATATCTTTAATATTTTTACTTAGGGCGTAGCGATTACGCCCTAAATTTTATGTATAATTTTTAGATATTTATCTTACATTTTGGGCATATTCAACTTCCGTTTGTAAGTAACTGATAATGAGTAATAAAAAAACTCCGTTCATGAAACGCCATTTCTCGACTCATGAAACGCCGTTTCGTGAGTCATGAAATGGCGTTTCTCGAGTCGAGAAATGGCGTTTCATGACTCACGAAACGCCGTTTCTCGAACGGAGTTTTTTTATTACTCATTATCAGTTACTTACAAACGTGTCAAAAAAAAGCCGTTTTTTAACCGAAATTTGTGTATTTTTGCCCCCGAAAAATAGGATTTTACAGTTGAAAAAACAGGCAAAATGACCATAAAATTTGTAAAAATAATAGACGTTTATATAATAAAGAAACTCTTCGCAACCTTCATTCTCGCCATAGCAATGATTATTTTGGTGGTGATAATGTTTGATTTGACGGCGAAGTTAGACGATTTCATCAACCACAAAGTCCCCTTATACAAGATTATTTTCAACTATTATCTTAACTATATTCCTTATTTTGTGAATCTTTTTGGCTATTTGTTTTTCTTCATTGCGGTGGTTTTCGTTACGTCGAAACTTGCTTCACGCACGGAGATTATAGCGATTCTCAATGGAGGTGTGTCGTTTTGGAGGTTGCTTCAGCCCTTTCTCCTTACGGCTTTGGCGGTTGCTCTGTTCAATTTATGGCTAACCAACTTTGCCCTTCCGAACGTTAATAAGGCGAGATTGGAGTTTGAGAAGGTGTATTATCGCAATCCTTATCGCAACACTCTCCAAAACATACACATACAAAAGCAAAAGGGCGACTGCGTTTATGTGCAACGCTTTGACAATACACGCAATACGGGTTACAAATTTACCGAAGAGTTTTTTGAGAATAATACAATCGTGCGCAAGGTTTATGCCGATATTATTGTGTATGACAGCCTTACGGGAAAATGGAAAATGCAAAACTGGATTGACAGAACCTTCAACGGCAAGTACGAAACTATGGAAAGAGGTATGGAAAAAGACTGGAATTTGGGTATGACTCCAAAGGAATTTAACATACAAAAGATTATGCCTGAGGAGTTAAACTACCGAACCCTGCGTCAAAGAATAACCATTGAGAAGGAACGAGGCAGCACATTGGTAAGGACGTTAGAGGTAGAGAAGTGGCAAAGAATGATAAATCCGCTGGCGTATATTGTCTTAACTGTGATAGGGGTAGCCATTTCGTGCCGTAAGACTCGGGGAGGTACGGGCTTACATCTTGCTTTCGGCATTGCTCTTGCTTTCGCTTTCATTATGATTATGAAGATAACAACCGCCATGGCTATTCAATCTACGCTTCATCCTGCCCTTTCCGTGGGGATACCTGTGGTTATATTTGCTGTCTTATCGCTCTTTTTGGTGAAGAAAACTCCCAAATAATCCCCCGACAAATAACCAATTCGCAGGAGACATTATGCGATAATACTTAATCCTTATGCCTTTTAATCATTTTGAGAAAGCCTACTTCTTTTGCTTCCAAATGTCGCCATTGTCCGCGTGAAATGTCTCTTTTGGTCAGCCCTGCGAAGGAAGTGCGGTCTAATTTCACTACTTCATAACCCAAAGATTCAAATAATCGCCGTACTATTCGGTTACGTCCGCTGTGGATTTCAACCCCAAGAGAGCGTGCATTATTTGATTGTTCATCAATCTGTATCTCATCTACCCATGCCTTTCCGTCCTCTAATTCAACTCCTTCCAGCAGAAGTTTAATGTCCTCATTGGTTATTCGTTTATTGAGTTCAACGTGATATATCTTCTTGGCTCCGTAGGAAGGATGAGTGAGCGTCTTGGCTAATTCGCCATCGTTTGTTAAAAGCAGTACTCCCGTTGTATTTCTATCCAATCTGCCAACGGGATATATCCGTTCCCTACAAGCATTTTTTACCAAATCCATTACGGTTTTACGTCCGCGTTCGTCGTCCGTTGTGGTGATGAAATCTTTGGGTTTATTCAGTACTATATAAACCTTTTTCTCTCCCGAAAGTTTCTTTCCTTTGTAACGTACTTCGTCTTTGGGTGATACCTTATAGCCCATTTCCTTTACGACTTTCCCATTAACCGACACCGCACCGGAGGCAATCAGTTCGTCCGCTTCCCTTCTTGAACAGATACCGGAATTGGCTATAAACCGATTAAGTCTTACAAGTTCCGTTTCCCGTTCCTGCTTTCTGTAATTGCGTTTTGGTCTATCGTAATCCCGTTCCGATTTATCATAATTGCGTTTTGAGGTATCTCTATCAGGTTTTCGCTTGTTTTTTTGTTCGTTTTTCCCGTATTCAAATGTTCTTCTCATATTTTCTTTTTGTTTTTTTCAGTCGGCAAAAGTAGTAAAAATTCTAATTTAATAACTCTTTACGACAAAAGAATGAAATAAAAATCCATTTCAATGAAACATTTGTTTGCAGCATAAAAAGTTAGTTGCACCTTTGCAGCCGAGTTTATTAAAAAAATATGACCGAAATTATAAGGAAAACAAAAAGAAAACAAAAATTCTTTGCAACAAACAGGGCTTTAAGATACGCATTCGAAACTTTGGGATACGCATTCGAAAACTTTGGATACGCATTCGAAACTTTGGAATACGCATTCGAAAACTTGGAATACGCATTCGAAAACTTCGAATACGCATTCGAAAACTTAATTTGGCATCCTGCTCCGACGGATATACCACAAAATCAAATAAGTAGAAAATTTATCTTTAATGCAAAAAACAACATTTGATTGGGCTAAAGCCCGCAGGATTATGAGCAAATTTTTGTGCTCTTTAATGATTGCAATGGCTATCGTAAGTTTCTCATCCTGCGGAGGAGATGATGATGAGGAAAATCCAACAGTTGTGGAGGTGCGACCGGTACTTTTCCCTCTTTACAGGTAAATTTGGCTACCGGTTCTCAATACTCGAACATTGTTAAAGTAGTATAGGCTTTCGTTTGGCTTGCGGTTCAAATTAAATTCTTTGTGTCGGCTCAAGCATGCAAAAGGCAAAACCCCACCTTCAAAGCGGATTTGCATAACGTATTTGAAGTTGCCTTTGTAATTAAAAACGGATTTATAAAAATCTTTTCTACTTTTATTTGCGTAATTAAAAAAAATAAAGTACTTTTGCAGGCTTAAATTAAATCTAAATTAAAATAATAAAAAGATGAAACCTACACATATAGAACACATTGGAATAGCCGTTGAGAATTTGGAAGAGGCTATTAAGTACTGGGAAAATGTAATGGGACTAAAACTTGAAAAAATAGAAGAAGTTGCAGACCAAAAGGTAAATACCGCATTTTTCCGTATTGGAGAAGTGAAAATTGAATTGCTTTCTCCAACTGCACCGGATAGTCCTGTTGCGGGATTTATAGAAAAAAGAGGAGCAGGTATTCATCATATTGCATTTGCAGTTGAGAATACGGATGAGGCTTTAACCGAAGCAGAGAATAAAGGTTTAAGGTTAATTGACAAGAAATCAAGAAAAGGTGCGGAAAACCTTAATATAGGTTTTGTACATCCTAAATCAACTCTTGGAGTATTGACGGAATTTTGTTGTAAATAAATAAAAAACATAAAGATATGGCTTTTGAGGATAAGATAAAGCAATTGCTTGACAAAAGAGTAGAAGCAAAATTAGGCGGCGGACAAAAACGTATTGATTCGCAACACGCAAAAGGGAAATTAACAGCACGTGAGAGAATAGAAATTCTTTTGGACGAAGGTTCATTTGAAGAGTTTGATATGTTTGTTACTCATCGCTGTACAGATTTTGGCATGGCAGATAAGACATTCCTTTCTGACGGCGTAATAACGGGTTACGGTACAATAGACGGGCGATTGGTTTATGTCTTTTCGCAAGACTTTACTGTCTTTGGCGGCTCTTTGAGTGAAACTTTTGCAAAGAAAATATGCAAAGTAATGGATCAGGCAATGAAAGTAGGTGCTCCTGTTATTGGTATTAACGATTCGGGCGGAGCAAGAATACAGGAGGGCGTTAATTCTTTAGCAGGTTATGCAGAAATCTTCCAACGGAACATTATGGCTTCGGGAGTAATCCCTCAAATCTCTGCTATTTTTGGTCCTTGTGCCGGTGGAGCTGTTTATTCTCCAGCTTTAACTGATTTTATTATGATGAGTAAGGAAAACAGTTATATGTTTGTTACGGGTCCAAAAGTAGTTAAGACCGTCACTAACGAAGATGTTACCGATGAAAAACTTGGTGGGGCAATGGTTCATGCTTCTAAATCGGGTGTAACTCATTTTGTGGTTGAAAATGAAGAAGAAGGATTGCTTTTGATACGCAAACTTATTTCTTATTTACCACAAAACAATTTGGAAGAAGCGCCACTTGTTCCTTGCAGTGATCCTATTGACAGACTTGAAGATTCATTGAATACAATAATCCCTGATAATCCTAATAAACCTTACGATGTAAAAGATGTTATTCATTCAATAGTTGATGAAGGAGAATTTTTAGAAGTTCATCGTAATTATGCAGCCAATCTTGTTGTGGGTTTTGCACGTTTTAATGGAGTAAGCGTTGGTATTGTTGCCAATCAGCCTAATTATATGGCTGGCGTTTTGGATATAAATGCTTCAAGAAAGGGTGCAAGGTTTGTTCGTTTCTGTGATGCATTTAATATTCCTTTGATTACTTTAGTGGATGTTCCGGGATTTTTGCCGGGTACTGCACAAGAATATAATGGCATTATTATTCACGGAGCAAAATTCTTATTTGCGTATGGAGAAGCAACTGTTCCAAAAATTACTGTTACTTTACGTAAATCTTATGGTGGGGCGCATGATGTTATGTCCTGCAAACAATTACGAGGAGACATAAACTATGCTTGGCCAAATGCAGAAATTGCTGTTATGGGAGCAAGTGGAGCAGCTGCAATTCTATATGGTTCGGAATTGAAGAATATAACCGACTCTCAACAGCAAGCAGAATTTATTGCAGAAAAAGAAAAGGAATATACGGATAAATTTGCAAATCCTTATGATGCGGCAAAATATGGATATATTGACGATGTGATTGAACCTCGTAATACACGTTTTCGTATCATTCGTGCATTGCAGGCTTTGGCTACCAAAAAAGACCAAAACCCAATGAAAAAACATTCAAATCTTCCTTTATAATATAACTAATGATATGAGTTTTTGGAATAAAAAGAGCAAAAATCAGGATGTTAATGAAGTCGTTGCTGCTATTGCAATGGCATTACGAGAAAATGAGATTATTGCGGCTATTTCCATGGCATTGTGTGATTCTGTTAAAGACGATTTACATGATAATGAGTCCTGTATTTTGACTATAAAAAGAAGTCAAAACATTTATTCTCCTTGGAACTTGAAATCCAATATGATAAAAAATTACTTTTAATAATAAAGCAATGAAAAATAACTTTAAGTATGTTATTAACGGAAATGATTATGAAGTTTCCGTAGAAAACATTAACAATTCAACGGCTAATGTTGAAGTTAATGGGGTAACTTATCAAGTAACGAAAGATAAATTACCTATAAAACAACCTGTTACTGTACAAGCTCGGGAGGAAATACAACCACAATCAGCAACAGCAACAGAAACCAAACTTACTACGGAAGAACCGAAGGAAAAACCTGCTGCTTTTGTGCCTTCCAGTGGCGGAAGCGCTATGAAATCTCCATTGCCGGGCATTATTTTAGATATAAAATGTAAAGTTGGGGACAGCGTAAAAGTTGGTCAGCCTGTATTGATTTTGGAGGCGATGAAAATGGAAAATGCCATTGCTGCCGACAGAGATGGAGTGATTGTTGAAATAAAAGTTGCCAAAGGAGTAACGGTTCTTGAAGGGGAAGACCTTATTGTAATAGGATAATTCTATTTGGATAAACATCCCCTTTATATTTAGACAATCAATTTATACATTTCAGTAGCAAACAAATGAAGAAATAATAATATTAAAACAAAAATTTATGAGTATAACATATTGGTGGATTGCATTTACAGTAATCTTTTTAGCAGTTTATTTCGTTGATATGTTTGTTACAGACCACCGTAAAGGTGAAATTTCCGTAAGAACATCTTTCCGCTGGACAGGAGTGTGGATTAGTATTGCATTGCTTTTTGGAACGGCAATTTATTTCTTTTTCCCGCAAAATGAAGGTGTTGCTATAAATACGGCACACGAAATGGGAATGAAATTCATTGCAGGATACCTTACTGAGTATTCGTTGTCGGTTGATAATCTGTTTGTTTTCATTATGATTTTTTCTATGATGGCTATCAGTTCTGGCAATCAACCTAAACTTTTGAAACTTGGTATTTTAATTTCTATTGTTTTGAGAATTTTATTTATTCTGGTTGGAATGACACTTGTACAAAGATTTGAATGGGTTATTTATATCTTTGGAGCAGTTCTTGTCTGGACAGCATATAAGATGATGTTCTCAAAGGAAGAAGATAATGTTGACCCTAAATCAAATATTCTCTATAAGATAGCCTCAAAACTTTTTCCCATAGACTCGGATGTTCATTCTTCAAAATTCTTTACCAAAAGAGACGGGAAACGTCATATTACAATGATTTTTCTTTGTCTTTTGGTGCTTGGTTCTACGGATGTTCTGTTTGCGGTTGATTCAATTCCTGCTATTATTGGTGTGATTGCAGAGGGAGAAAAAAACATATTAAGTGCAGGAGAAGAAAATTTTTTAGCAGTATCTTCCAATGTTTTTGCTGTTATGGGTTTGGTTTCTTTATTTTTTGCCTTGAAAGGAATAATGGGGATGTTTAGATTTCTTAAACATGGGGTTTGCTTTATATTGTTTTTCATTGGGGTAAAAATGCTGCTGGGATTCTTTGAACCTGTTGCGGAATTTTTTCACAATTATTCTTGGGTATCGCTTGCAGTTATAGTTTTTACGCTTTTATTTTCAATCGTTTTGTCAAAAGTAATTTCCGAAGAGGTTGAGATGGAAAACAGACAGAAGGATAAGCAATAATCTATAAAACACAAGCCATTGCGATATTCCCTAATGGGTGATTGCAAATCAACTATAGGAAAATTTTGGCAACACTTATTATTTTCTAATCACAGGTTCAAATATATTTATCAGAGGTTACAATAATTTTACACATGTGAAAACCCAATAAATTGAACATGCTCCTTTGAATTAGGAAAAAATTACTACTTTTGCAGAACAGAAAATCTATATAAAGTAAAGAATGAAACAGATAATTGAAAATGTGTTGTTGGAGTTGCAAAACGTTAAAGCAACTTCGGTACAGGAAGTAGAACAACTGAAAATTAAGTATTTGGGAAAGAAAGGATTGCTCGCAGGTTTGTTTGAGGAATTTAAGCAAGTGCCGAATGAAGAAAAACGAAAATTTGGGGCGTTACTGAATGATTTTAAGACAAAAATAGAAGAGAAAATTGAGGAATTAAAAAACGGACTGGAAAGTGTACATTCGCCTGATGCGAAGAATGATGATTTAACTAAACCTTCCAATTTATTATCTTTGGGTTCGTTGCATCCACTGAGTATAGTGAAAAATGAAATAGTTGAGATATTTTCCCGTATTGGGTATGTTGTAGCGGAAGGACCGGAAATAGAAGATGATAGGCATGTTTTTGGAGCATTAAACTTTCCGCCGGAACATCCTGCACGTGATATGCAAGATACATTTTTTATAGAATTGCGGGAAGATGATAATCACGCTTTGCTACGTACGCATACTTCTTCGGTACAGGTTCGTACAATGGAAAAACAACAGCCCCCGATAAGAATCATTGCTCCCGGCAGAGTATTTAGGAACGAGGCTATTTCTGCACGCGCTCATTGTATTTTTCATCAGGTAGAAGGACTTTATATTGATAAGGGCGTCTCCTTTGCAGACTTGAAACAAAGTTTGCTTTATTTTGCAAAAGAAATGTTTGGAGAGCAAACGAAAATTCGTCTGCGTCCTTCATATTTTCCATTCACCGAGCCTTCGGCGGAAATGGATGTATCCTGTAATCTTTGTGAAGGAAAAGGTTGTAATATATGTAAGGGGACAGGGTGGCTTGAAATAATGGGTTGTGGAATGATTGACCCGAATGTCCTTGATGCTTCGGGCATAGACAGCAATGTGTATAGCGGATTTGCATTTGGGATGGGCATAGAAAGAATTGCGATGCTGAAATATGATATTAAGGATTTGAGGCTGTATTTTGAGAATGATTTAAGATTCTTAAAGCAATTTTCATCTGCATATTAAATTCTTTGGGTATTGTTAGTTAGATAATGTAAAAATAAAGTCAAGTAATAAATTTCTAAAATCAAGACTTAGAAATTTATTATTTGACTTTAGAAAAATAAAACAAAGTAGGATTTTTTTTAAGGTTTTTCTTTTGGTATTGAAAATGTAACCTGTTTGTAATACATTGGTAACATTGCGGGACTATTTTTGCAATATGAGAAAAGTAGTAAAAGTAAAAAAATTACAAAAGATAGTTGGGAAATTAGTAGAGGCAATGTTTTCAATAAGCGGAGCAATAACGACTATTGCTATTTTATTGATTGTAGTTTTTCTGTTTAAGGAAGGTTTTGGTTTGTTTTCATCGCCTTCAGTTGAAAATGGTTATGTGTTATGCCTTAATGAGAAAAATCCTGTTCAAAGTCTCTCATCGGAGGATGTGAGAAAGGTTTTTGATGGAGAAATAACAAATTGGAAAGATGTAGGTGGAAATAATGAAGAAATAAAACTCTATCGGATTGATGATATTTTTTCGGTTTATTCAGATGAAGACCTTGGGGAAGATTATGCTTTACTAAATGAAAAACTTGCAGAAGTAATTCGTGCGAATAAAAATATCATTGCATTCCTGCCACAAAAATATGCACCAACAAGAAAACAAGATATAAAAGAATTAAAGACAGGAACTATTTCTCCAACAAATTTTTTTGCAGGGAAACATTGGATACCAACTGCGACACCTTCTCCTTTATTTGGGGCATTACCTTTGATTCTTGGTACTTTACTTGTATCATTGGTAGCCATTTTGATAGCATTGCCGTTAGGTTTGGGGGTAGCAATATATCTTTCCGAAATTGCCAATGAGAAGATCCGCCGAATAATGAAACCGACCATAGAATTTTTAGCAGCAATTCCGTCTGTGGTTTATGGTTTTTTTGGTTTGGTGGTTTTAGTACCTCTTGTTCAAAGCGGTTTTGGTCTTTCGGTGGGAGAGACAGCCTTTACCGGTAGTGTAATTCTTGCCATTATGGCATTACCAACAATAATAACAATAGCGGAAGATGCTATACGTAACACACCTCAATCCATGCGTGAAGCATCTCTGGCTTTGGGCGCAACTCAATGGGAAACCATATATCGTGTTGTATTACCATGTTCACGGTCAGGTGTATTGGCTGCCGTTGTTTTGGGTGTAGGACGTGCAATAGGGGAAACGATGGCTGTACTTATGATTACGGGTAATGCTGCTGTGATACCGCATTCATTGTTTGAACCTGTCCGTACAATTCCTGCAACCATTACCGCCGAACTTGGCGAAGCACTTTCCGGAGGTACGCATTACGAAGCCTTATTTATGTTAGGCTGTGTTCTTTTTGCCATAACCACAATAATTAGCGTAACCGCCGAAATGATTTCACGCAGACAATTAAAAACAAAAGAAGTTTAATATCAATTAACTTTGGATATTAAACTTCTTTTATTTATTGCAGTGTTTTTATTGTTTCACTATCTTCTTTGTGCCGATTAGCCGTCCATCTGAAATGAACCGCAACATATAAACGCTGTTAGGTAAATGTTTCAGGTCAAGTACTGCTACTTTTGTATCTATCTCTTTGGTGAGAACAGCCTTGCCGTTGATGTCATATAATAGCAGCGTGCCATTCATAGCCTTTGACAGTTCTATTGTTAAAGTACTTTCCGTTGGATTTGGATAGGCGGTAAGATTATTGCCTTCACCATAAATCCCGGATATGCCGGTGCTATCCTGATAACACGTATCTATATATAAGGTGTCATAAATATAAACAGGCAGGTAAATAGTATCGTGAATATAAACGTCAATGTATGTAGTGTCATAAATATAAACAGGCAAATAAATGGTATCGTGAATATAAACGTCAATGTAAGTAGTATCATGTACAGGATAAGGCACATCCACATACGTTGTATCATGGATATATACATCAATGTACGTTGTATCGTGGATATATGTTGTGTCATGAATGTAATTATCCACATACGTGGTATCATGTACATAAATAGTGTCGTGAATATAAACAGGCAGGTAAACGGTATCGGAAGAACCGGGCGTACTGCTGCAATCTTCTATTAGATAAGAAATGTAATTGCTCCAAGTAGAACTTTGTTGATAATTATACAAACTTCCGCAAGGGACAAAGAATGGTATAACTGGAACTCCATAAAATACAGTACTGCCAAGTGTAGGAGGTACAATTCTGTTAAATGTTACCGAAGTTAAACCGCTGCAACCTCTAAAAGCATATTCTCCTATTGACGTAACGGAATTACCAATAGTTACCGAAGTTAATCCGCTGCAACTAGAAAAAGCATAATTTCCTATTGTCGTAACCGAATTAGGAATAGTTACCGAAGTTAAACCGCTGCAACCCAAAAAAGTATAAGTTCCTATTGATGTAACCGAATTAGGAATAGTTAATGTGCCTGTTAATCCGCTGCAATTATAAAAAGCATAACCTCCTATTGATGTAACCGAATTAGGAATAGTTAATGTGCCTGTTAATCCGCTGCAATTATAAAAAGCATAATTTCCTATTGACGTAACAGAATTTGGAATAGTTAAAGTTCCTGTTATTCCACTGCAACCGTAAAAAGCAGAATTTCCTATTGACGTAACAGAATTTGGAATAGTTAATGAAGTTAATCCGCTGCAATAATAAAAAGCAGAACTTCCAATTGAGGTAACGGAATTACCAATAGTTACCGAAGTTAATCCGCTGCAACCGTAAAAAGCAGAACTTCCTATTGTCGTAACAGAATTAGGAATAGTTAAAGTTCCTGTTATTCCACTGCAACCATAAAAAAGATAGTTAGGTATTACTTGCACGCTGTCTCCAATAGTTACATTGGTTATTGATGTTAAATTATAAAAAGGTGAGGATGAATATGAAGTAGGCAAAGCACAATTAACCGCATTCCAAGTTACCGAAGTTAA
>JAISTG010000031.1 GCA_031272705.1 Bacteroidales bacterium
TTTTTCCGAAATGGAAACATCATTTTTTTTATATGGTTGTAGTTTTGCAACATCAAATTGAAAAAAACGTAATAAAATAAATAACAAACAAAATCAAAAACTGCAGGCGACAGGATAAATAATGCCAAAATAAAATATGAAGAAAACATTTCTTATCATTGCGACTTTTAGCCTTTGTATGGTCGCCTTCACAGGCAAGACAATGGCACAGAAAACCTTTAAGAAAGGTACTAAAGTAGTGAATGTCGGTATCGGCTTGGGTTCAACACTTGGCGGATATGGCTATTCAACCAGTGTTCCTCCGATTTCGGTCTCTTTGGACTGGGGAATTATTGACAATCTGTTTAATGTAGACAAGTTGTCGCTGGGAGTTGGTGGTTACCTTGGCTATTCGGCTAACAAATGGGTGGAAACTTACGGGTCTTATGAATGGGGCTACAAGTATTCCTACATTATTCCCGGAGCAAGAGGCACAATCCATTATGAAATTATGGATAAGTTTGAAGGCTATGGAGGATTGATGCTCGGCTACAACATCGTTAGCGGTAAGGAGATTGGAGACTGGAATTATTATTATGGTAACTATAACCATACTGACAGTTATGTACAATTCAGTGCTTTCGTTGGTGCGAGGTATTATTTCGCAGATGCTTTCGGTGCTTGGGCTGAACTTGGTTACGGCATTGCTTACTTTAACCTTGGTTTATCATTAAAATTCTAAAACAAAATAAATAACAAACAAAATCAAAAACTGCAGACAACAGGATAAATACTGTCATAATTAAAATGAGAATACTACAAGTAAATCAGAACGCAAAAAGCATACGCAAAATGATGTGTATCGCTATGATGGCTGTATTAGCCATTGGATTCGTCGCATGTAGCGATGATGAAGACCCTGAAACAACTCCTGCTCCGGCAAAGGTACTGAGTAAATACTTTACCATTGCAGGTGCGGAAACGATAAACGGGTCTATTCCTCAATCTGCACAAAGTGTGTCGGTGGGTGAAGTGTCTATGAACAATGCTGCTATTGCAGGCGGTTCTTCTCACGTGTCTATCAATACCGACAACACTATTCAAAAACTCTATGCCAATGTAAAGGGAAGTAATCAGTATTATTCCTTTACGCCATCCGCAGATAAGAGTACGATTGTTGATTTCACAATCCTCTTTAGTCAGAATCTAAATGAGACATTTACATTACAGATTTCGGCTCTCTTGGACGATGGAACGGTAACTGCTCTATGGACAACCACCATCAATTACATTGCAGCAGGTACAGGAGCATTGCAAATCAGTCTTTCATTTGACAATGACAAGGATGTTGATTTGTATGTTGTACAGCCTGACGGCGAAGTAATTTACTACGGTAACCATGGTATGTTAGATTATGTTAATGGTAATTATGTCTATATCTATGGACTTGACCTTGATTCAAATCCCGGTTGTTCAATTGACGGTATAAACAACGAAAACGTATTCTATCCGACAGAATACATTCAGGAGGGAACTTATGAAGTATGGGTAAATATGTACTCCAACTGTGATGCGTCAATCCCTACCAACTGGATTATTACCGCAATTCACGAAGGTAACCTCATTACTCCAACCTACGGCACAAATCCTGCTGCAGGAGTTTATCCAATCGGGGAACCAAGTAATCCTATCGGCAGTTCATTGAACGGAGCATTAAAGGTTATGGAATTTTCTGTTACAGGTTCAACTCCTAACGTTTCAAAGAGTGCTGTTAAAGCCCCTTTGACAGAATCGGCAAAGATGAAATTAACTAATGCAGTAATAAAATAAACAACAGTGGTTTTGTTTTCTTATTTGATGGTACGGGGTGTGGGTAACACCGCACCCTTGTACTCACTGCAAAACAGAATGACGCTTAAAATTTGGAAAGTATGACTAATTTAATTTCAAGGGCAAAAGACATTATGTTTTCCCCTAAAACCGAATGGTTACATATTGAAGAAGAAAATTCATCTCATGCCAAAGTCTTTATGAGTTATCTTCTTCCGTTGGCATTGATACCGACTGTTGCAGCCTTCATTGGTTACGGTTTGATTGGATACAAAGGACCTTTCGGCATTCATATCCATTCTATTGAATGGGGTGTGCGTCAGGCTATCATTCAATTCATTTCAATGGCAGGCGGTGCATATCTTACAGCAATCATCATCAATCTTTTGGCAGGCACATTTAATTCAAGGACAGATTTCAACAAAGCCTTTTCTTTAGTTGCCTATTCCTATACGCCGATGATGCTCGGAGGTATCTTTTATATCTATCCAACGCTTTCTTGGCTTGCTTCATTGCTTGGCATTTACGGTCTCTATCTGCTTTTCATCGGTCTTACGCCAATGATGCAGACTCCTACCGAGAAGCGTGGTGGATATTTTGTGGTTAGTTTGATATGTATGGTGGCTGTTGCTATTGTGCTGTCGTTGATTTTGACGGCAATACTTATCAGCAGTGCTTACAAAATTTTAATGTATTAAAAATAAATAACAAATGAAGAATCTATTTAATAAAATGAGGATTTTTGCAATAATATTTGTCAGTCTCGCAGTAACGGTATTTGTAGCCTGTGATTCCGATGAGGAAAACAATGACAATCCCGTAAATTCTACAATCCCTACCTATTATGGAGTTACCAATGGACAAGGTTGGCCATCGTCAAGACTCGGTGAGTTTGGACTTGGTAGCCTTACTCAGCCTTCAGGCTTAAGCAATATCACTTACTGGTATTACGATGGGACAGGTGACGGTTATTATGACTATGATTATCCCGCTATTTATATTACTGGCACTGCTAATCAGGCAACCTTTGATGCAGTCAATAACCAACTCTCTTCAATAGTTGGAGAAAGTTATTTTGTTTACGGCAATATGGGTGCAGGAGAATGGAACGGACACGAAGTTGTGCTTATGCTCAATGAAAGTCAGTTGATATTATCAGCAAGTAATCCAACCTACAGCAAGTAATAGTTTAGTTGAATACCAACAAAAATGGCTAATGTTGATAAAGTATATATGAACATTAGCCATTTTGTTAATGCAACAAGGGCTACGTTTGATTTTGATGTTTCTTACTACTATTAGTCTGTACACTATTTAAGAATGCTGTTTTAAGAGACTGAAAACATTTGTTGTGAAAATAATTTAAGCAAAATAATTGTCAAATGAAAAAAAAGTTGTACTTTTGCAACCTCTAAAAAGAGTAATATGGTGGACGTAGCTCAGTCGGTTAGAGCATCAGATTGTGGTTCTGAGGGTCGTGGGTTCGAGTCCCATCTTCCACCCCAAAAAATAAGGACTAATGAATTAGTTCTTTTTTTATATATTCGCAAACGCAATAAGGCAACAACACAATGAAAGGAAAAGTAATTGAAACAAGAGGTTATCATTCGCTTGTACGAACGCAGGATTTTGGAGACATAAACTGCACGTTGCAAGGAAAGTTACGACAGGAAAAAATAACATCAACCAATCCCGTAGCGGTAGGAGATTGTGTGGAAATAGAATATGATAATGTTATGGCAACCGGTTCGGTGGTCAGAGTGATGGACAGGAAAAACTATGTGGTACGTCAAGCATCCAAATTATCAAAAAGTATTCATATAATAGCAGCCAATGTAGATATAAGTTACTTAATAATAAATGTTTCAAAGCCCGTAACTCTTCTTTCTTTCATTGATCGTTTTCTTGTCTCAAATGAGGCTTATAAAATACCAACAACCATACTCATAAACAAGAAGGATATTCTTTCGTCAAAGGAAATGAATGACGCATTGCGATTGCAGGATATTTATACAAAGGCTGGTTATGCTGTGATGTTGATTTCGGCTAAAACAACCGAGAATTTAGATATTTTAAGAGAGAAATTGGAAGGCAAAACCTCATTATTTTCCGGTAATTCGGGCGTTGGCAAGTCTGCAATACTCAATGCACTTGACTCAACTTTTAAGTTAAAAGAAGGAACGCTGTCAAATTACTATCAAATGGGCAAACACACAACCACTTTTTCAAAAATGCTTTTTCTAAATGAACAAACGGCAATCATAGACACGCCCGGCATAAAAGCATTCGGTATTACAGGTGTGGAGAAACAGGAACTTGCAATGTTTTTTCCTGAATTCAAAAGCCGTCTTGAACATTGCAAATTTCATAACTGCACTCATACTCACGAACCCCAATGTGAAGTAATTTCCGCATTGGAACGTGGAGAAATATCACAAGAACGTTATAGCAGTTATCTTAAAATTATGGAGGATTAAATCAATGAAAGCGGTTATTCAAAGGGTTTTACAGGCGAGCGTTACCATAGAAAAGCAAATTTATTCGTCTATTGGGAATGGTCTTTTGATGTTGGTGTCTGTTGAGGAAGCCGATAATACCGAAGATATTGTATGGCTGGCTCAAAAAACGGTCAATATGAGAATTTTTAATGACGAACAGGGGATTATGAACCGTTCTTTGTTGGATACAAACGGCGAACTGCTGATTGTAAGTAATTTTACGCTTCATGCTTCCGTCAAAAAGGGCAATCGTCCTACTTATATCAAGGCGGCGAAGAGAGAAATATCCCAACCGATGTATGAAAATTTTGTTTCATATCTTGCAAATATCTATAATATTGACGTAAAAACAGGTATTTTTGGTGCGGATATGCAGGTAGAACTTATAAATGACGGTCCGGTAACTATAATTATTGACACGAAAAACCGCATTTAATGAAAGAATTTTTACTTATATTTCTCATTGTTATTTTTATTCTTGCTTTGTGCTTTTTGGGGCTTGCGATAAAGATTTTGGTGAAGAAAAAGGGGGAATTCAAACGGGAATGTGCGTCCTGCGACCCATATACGGCGAAAAGATTGGGCTGTGTCTGCGGAAAAGATACAATAGACAAGCCCTGCAAACAGGACAACCGACATTCCATCCTTGAAGTAAATAAAAATATGCTTGACGAACTGCGATAAAACAGAGCGAACCGTACATATAATTATCGCCTCTGTTAAACTGTCTATAAACATATTATTAAATACTTATAGTATCATTACAAAATGTTTTCGTAACATTACAAAAAGTCTCGGTAATGTTACCGGAGCCACCGGAACCTGTACCGAAGCCACCGGAACCTGTACCGAAGCCACCGGAACCTGTACCGAAACCGTCGGAACCTGTACCGAAACCGTCGGAACCTGTACCGAAACGAAGAAAAATGTACTTTTTTCTCTTTATAACATAATGTATATCAATATAACTGTGGCTAATACCGGAAAAACCGATAAAATTTTCATTCTTTGGGTTTTAGTTTGAATAAAAGAAATTTTGTATCTTTGCAACCGCAAACGTAAGTAAAAATAAAAAAAATATTAAAGGATATGAAATACGTTGTTTCTATTTGCAGGTTTATTTTTGGGGCTGTTTTTATGTTAAGCGGCTTCGTTAAAGCGGTTGACCCGATGGGTACTGCTTACAAAATGGAAGAATACATCAATGTATTCGGTATGAGTGGGTGGTTTGAGTCTGTGCCATGGATTTATGTTGTTGGTTCGGTCTTTCTTTGCAGTCTTGAGTTTATCATTGGCTTTATGATGTTTTTCCATTTGTTCAGGAAATGGGCGGATTGGCTTGGCGGGTTAATGATGCTGTATTTCACAACGATAACCCTGATTGATGCATTGACCAATCAAGTAAGTGATTGCGGATGTTTCGGAGATTTTATCAAACTTACTAACTGGGAAACATTTTGGAAGAATGTTGCGTTGGATATAATACTGCTTGTAATCATTATCTTTTCAAAAAACAGAAAGAATTGGCTTTATCCTGTTTATTCGTGGTTTTTGTTAATTATTGCGGTTCTCTGTATTACGGGCTTTTGCATAAGGAACATTATGTATGAACCTATTATTGATTTCCGTGCGTGGAAAGTCGGCAATCAAATCATTTTACCGAAGGCTGAACGGAAACCGATGGAAAGTTATGCCACATATCGCAATAATCAAAGCGGAGAAGAGAAGGAATTTAATATGAATGAGTTGATGTCCGCATATAATAATGATACGGCTTTTGCTGCAAACTGGACGTGGCTTGCTTCCCGAGTCTTAAATCCGAATGAAGTGAAGGCTGACGGCTTTGCTATGAGTAATATTGCCGATAATGAAGATAAAACTATGGAATTTCTTTCTCAGGACGACACTATATATATTATCCCATGCGTAGATTTAAGCAAAGTAAAGGAAGATGCAATGAAGCGTGTATTGAAATTTATTGCCGAACGTAATAAACCGTCGGTATTGATAACGGCTACAACTCCAAGTCAATGGTTTGACTTTATGCAGAAATACAAAATATCTTTTCCTGTATATTCAACGGATGACAAAGCGATAAAAACAATGGTTCGCAGTGATATTGCCGTTATAGAAATGTATGATGGGAAGGTATTAAATAAATGGGGGTGGAGAGAATTACATTAAATCCTGCCCAATATCACGGCGATAGTACGCTCCGTCAAAACTAATACATTCAACATTACGATAGCAGTTTGCAAGTGCTTCTTCCAACGTATCACCGGAACAGGTAATTGCCAACACTCTGCCGCCGTCGGTTATTAGGTCTTTACCGGCATATTTTGTACCGGCGTGAAAAACCATACAATCCTTGACGCAGTTCAATCCGGTGATTATTTTGCCTTTTTCGTAATGTTCGGGATACCCTTTGGAAACCATCATTACGCAGGCTGCAAATCGGTTGTCTATTTCCAAAACATATTTATCTAATTCTCCTTTGCCAACTGCTTCAAAAGCCTCAACAATATCCGACTTTATTCTTGGAAAAACCACTTCTGTTTCCGGATCTCCCATTCTTACATTATATTCTATGACGTAAGGTTCTCCCTCAACATTCATTAATCCTATAAAAATAAAACCTTTATAATCTATTTGCTCCTGCTGCAATCCGGTGATTGTAGGCTGTACTATCCGTTCTTCTACCTTGTTCATAAAGTCTTTGTCTGCAAATCGTACAGGCGAAACACTTCCCATACCGCCCGTATTTAATCCGGTATCTCCTTCTCCAATACGTTTGTAATCTTTGGCTTCGGGAAGTATTTTGTAATTTTTTCCATCGGTAAGCACAAACACACTGCATTCTATTCCCGACAAAAACTGTTCAATTACAACTTTGTTTGACGCATTACCAAATTTATTCTCAAAAAGCATCGTTTGTAATTCCTGCTCGGCTTCTACAAGATTATTTATTATAAGCACTCCTTTGCCTGCTGCCAATCCGTCTGCCTTCAAAACATAAGGCGGGTGCAGGGTACGCAAAAAAGATTTTGCAGATTCAACCGTATCTTTTGTAAATGTCTCATAGCGAGAGGTTGGAATGTTATGCCGTTGCATAAACCTTTTTGCAAAATCCTTACTGCCTTCAAGCATTGCTCCCTGTTTGGAAGGGGCAATAAGAATAACATCTTTCAACTCCTTATCTTCCGCAAAGAAATCCGCAATACCGGCAACAAGCGGTTGCTCAGGTCCAACAACCAACATCTTTATATTTTGCTTTAATACAAATTCTTTAATGGTAGATAAATTATTACCCAAATCAATGTTAATTGCAAAAGAAGACATTCCGGTATTTCCGGGTGAAACAAAAAGCATATCTTTTTTTGTACTCTGTTCAATTTTGGCAGCAATAGCATTTTCTCTGCCGCCGTTTCCCAATAACAATATATTCATATATTTATCCTGTTTTTTAAGACTGTTTGATATAATTTTTATTATTTACGGCTGCAAATGTAATAATAAAATTTGAATTAACTCAACTTTTTACCAATGTGATACGTATCACTTTCGGAGTTACAATACTTCCCCATAACTCATGCGTAAAGCGGGATGGTTTGGAAATAAAGCGGGATGGGTCATCGGGAAAGCGGAATGGTTTGGAAATAAAGCGGGATGAGTTGGAAATAAAGCGGAATGAGTCATTTTGCTTCAAAATACGGTTCAATTTAAGTTTATGCGGACGGCTCTTGCTGACTCAGGCAATGAAATGAACCTAATCCCCAAATTATTTCAGTGGAATCAATACCCAAAACCTGCCTGTCCTTAAAGCATTCTTCCAAAATGTAAACGGCTTTGTTGTCCGGACTGCAACGATACGTAGGTACGATAACAGCATTGTTTGAGATGTAAAAGTTAGCATAAGAAGCAGGCAAACGTTGGTCTTGCCATACAACTGCCGAAGGCATAGGTAACTCAATTATTGTCGGTTGCTTACCATCTTGAAGTCTGCATTGTTTCAGTAGTTTTAAATTGCGTTGCAACGGTTCATAGTTAGCGTCCCGCCTGTTGCTTTCAACTGCCGCTATAATGGAATCTTCCCTTACAAAACGAACCATATCATCAATGTGTCCGTCCGTATCATCTCCGTCAATACCGGCTTCAAGCCAGATAATATTTTCAACACCATAATAATCACAAAGTTTAGTTTCTATTTGTTGTTGATTGAGGTGTGGATTGCGGTTTTTGTTCAAAAGACACGAAGTAGTGGTAATAAGAGAGCCTTTTCCATTGAAATCAACACTGCCACCCTCCATCACAATACCTGCTTTTACCAACTCCAAATCCAAGTATGAGGCTATTTTTTCAGGTATAAGATTATCTTTGTCGGCAGGATATTTGCCTCCCCAAGCATTATATTCCCAATCTACAACAATTCGTTCTCCTTTTCCATTTATTAAAAACGCCGGTCCGTGGTCTCTGCACCACGCATCATTAGTTTCAAAAAAATGAAAGCAGATATTGGACATATTAGTGTTAAGTTTGGCTAATTCATTTTCAACCCTTAATTTCATCTTTTCATTCGGCACATTGATATTCACGCGTTCGCCCTTTGCTAATTCGTGTATGAATAGGTTGTAAGATGGGAATATGGTATGGATTTTGTCGGGGAAAGAAGCCTCATTGTGAGGATACGAAAGCCAAGTGCTGTCGTGTTTGTGCCATTCGGCAGGGAAGAAAAAACCTCTTTCTTTTGGTGTTTGCATAAATTATAATACTTGTTTATTTTATTTTATTATTTAACTCTCATTTTTTTGTTAGCAATACTGATAGTTGTCCTTCTAATGTTTCTATATATCCATTTCTAATATAGGGAATTAGAGATATATAAAAATCTAGAGGTTCATACTTACCCATATTGTAAATTGCCTTTGGAAAATATCGAGGTTCATTTTTAACATACCATGCTATTACTTTTGAATACTTTTTAACACATTCTGCGTTTAATTTAGATGTATATGTTGCTACTTTTTTATCATTAGTAACACAATCTATACATTCAAATATGTCATTGTCATTTTTCCCGCTTTTTATTTCTATTGAAACAATTAAAAAATAAGTTAAGAACGAAGATACAAACTCTTGATAACGATTGTAATTTTTATATTTATCAATAAAAGTTAAACGACAAAAGTCTGATAAAGTTTGCTTGAGTATTCTATAATTATTACATGCAGACGTATCAAACACTTCTTTTATTAGTTTTTTATTCTCTTTCAAATATTCATTTTCTATTTCTGTGAGATAATGATTCAATACATTATCTACATCACTCATTACTTCCAATGTTTGCCCAACAAGTTTTTCTTTTATTTCGTTATATTTATCTTTATATTTATCTTGTAATTTATCTTCATTGGCAATAATAATAACTTTGTATCCACAATGTTCTATAAATTTATTTATGCAACCAAATAATTCGTTAATATCTATTTTGCATCTTTCAATATCATCAAAAACAAGTATTTTTATCTTTTTCGATTTCCATAGTTGTTCTATCCATTGAAATAATGATTTCAAATTAAACTTTACAACTGCCATATTTATTTCCATTTCCGGTAAAAAGTATTTAATTTTGAACCACTTAGATATTTCTTCATCTATTTTTTCTGTATTACTAATACCATTCAATGGGATATAAACAGGTTTATATTTTTTATATTTGTTTTCTTCTTTCCATTTTTCAATTTGTTCTTTTATAAAAAAAGTCTTTCCACAACCCCATTTTCCTGTTAATAAAACAGCATATTGAGCATTTTGTTGTTCAATATAATACTCTAAATAGTCAATAATGTGCTTATTCTTATTCATACTTATTAAAAAACTCTCATTCTTTTATCTAACGGTTCAAATGTTTTCGCTGATGGCTCGGCTGTTGGCGTGCCGAATGGCATTTGGGCTATCAGTCGCCACGAGTCAGGCAATTCCCATTTGGATTTAACTTTCGTATCTATCAACGGATTATAATGCTGAAGCGATGCTCCAAAACCAGCCTCACACAAAAGATTCCACAAAGCAAACTGGTGCATTGCCGAAGTATGTTCGGCAATGGTCGGGATGTTTTGAGCATACGTCGGAAAGGTCTTTTGCAAACTTTCAACTACCTCACTATCTTCAAAAAACAGAATTGTACCATAGCCTGCTGTAAAGCCGTCTATTTTTTTTGATGTGGCAGAAAATGCCGCCGAAGGAACAATCTGCTGCAATATGTCTTTGGTTATCTGCCATAAAGCCTTGTGATGTTCGCCCAAAAGTAAGACTAAACGTGTTGATTGTGAGTTAAATGCCGATGGAACATTGGTTAAAGCAAAAGCAATCAAATATTCAATTTCCTTATCCTTCAATGGAGATTTGTCGCTTATTGCATAATAAGTCCTTCTTTTGCTAATGCTTTCTTTAAGTGTTCTTTCCATATTATTTTATGTGTGTTTGTGATTGTAATTCTAAACTTTATATTGTGCAAAAGTACAAAAAAAATCTTTTTATCTAATAAAAAAAAACAACATATTACATTTTTATCAGGCTTTTTTGTTGTTTTGATTCCCCAAAATATCATTTCAATTTTCCGGAATCAAATTACAGATTTCTATAATCAAATTACAGCGTTCTATAATTTGATTATAAAACGCTGTAATTTGATTATAATTTTTTAGAATCAAGTTTCAGAAATACGGAATTAAATAAACGTAAATTCAAACGTCTTTTCCGTATTTTTATTATATCAATTCATGAACCACAAGTCCCGAACGGAGTTTCGGTTCGAACCAAGTAGTTTTCGGAGGCATAATATTACCGCTGTCAGCAATGTTAAACAACTGTTCCAATGAAACAGGGTAGAGAGCAAACGCCACTTTCATTTCTCCATTATCAACTCTTCGCTGCAATTCTCCCAAACCTCTGATGCCTCCAACGAAATCTATACGTTTTGAAGTCCGTAAATCCTCTATTCCCAAAACCTTATCCAATACGTTATTGGAAAGAATGGTTACGTCCAAAACGCCTATCGGGTCATTGTCATTGTACGTTCCTTCCTTTGCAGTTAGACGATACCAGTTGTGATTCAAATACATGGAGAATTCATGCAGTTTTGCAGGCTTATAAATCTCTGTTCCCATTTTTTCAACCTTAAAAGTATCGTTAATCTTCGTTAAAAATTCCTCTTCCGATAAGCCGTTAAGGTCTTTCACAACGCGATTATAATCAATTATTTTAAGTTGAGAATCAGGGAAAATCACTGCCATAAAGTAATTATACTCCTCTTTACCGGTATGATTTGGATTTTTAGACTTGCGTTCCTGTCCGACACGAGCCGCCGCAGCCGTTCTGTGATGACCGTCGGCAACATAAAGAGCAGGGATTTCTTTTTCAAATATCTCTTCAAGGCGTTTTATTGTAGCCTTGTCATTGATTACCCAAAACTTATGACCAAAGCCATCTTCCTTTGCCACAAAATCATAAATCGGTTTTTCATTTCCAACAATCTTTTCCACAATAGCATCAATCTCTTTGTGAGCAGGATAGGCGAAGAACACAGGTTCAACATTGGCATTTGTGATATTGACATGAATCATTCGGTCATCCTCTTTGTCCTTACGAGTGAGTTCGTGCTTCTTTATTACGTTATTGAAGTAGTCATCAACGTGCGTGCAACCTACAATGCCGTATTGTGTTCTGCCGTCCATTGTTTGAGCATAGATATAAAGTTTCGGCTCGGTATCCTGCACCAACCAGCCATTGCTTTTGAACATTGCAAAATTTTCAACTACCTTGTCATAAACCGCTTGTGAGTGTTCGTCCGTACCAACAGGCAAATCAATTTCCGCTTTTGTAACTCTCAAAAGCGAATACTCGTTTCCCTGAGCCTCAACTCTTGCTTCATCCGAATTTAATACGTCATAAGGTCTTGATGCCAGCCTTGCAGCAATCTCAACCGGGGGACGCAAACCCTTAAATGCTTTAACTATAGCCATATTTTTAATCTATTTTATTTTATATTTATTTGAAATTTCAGGCTGCAAAGGTATAAAAAAAATCTTTTGTTTAAAACAATTTAAGAGAAAGAAATTATTACCTTTGCCAAGTGAAATTAACATAAAATGCAAATAGAAAACGACAAAAAGGAACAGATAATTATTGGAATAGACCCCGGTACTAATGTTTTGGGATATTCCATTATTGAGTTGTGCGGCAAGAAAATAACTTTATTGGAAATGGATGTACTGAAACTTGGAAAAGCAGAAGAATTGCCAACTAAAATGAAAATAATATTTGATTTTATTTTAGCCAAAATTAAACATTATAAACCTGATATGCTTGCCATTGAAGCACCTTTTTTTGGAAAAAATGTGCAGTCTATGTTAAAACTCGGCAGGGCGCAGGGTTTATGTATAGCGGCGGCTATTTCGCGAGACATACCATTTATTGAATTTTCGCCCAGACGTATAAAACAGTCAATTACGGGTAATGGGGCAGCGTCAAAAGAGCAGGTGGCGGCAATGTTGCAAAGGATGATAAAATTTGAATATCAACCTGAATATCTTGATGCTACGGATGCCTTGGCGGTAGCGGTCTGTTATGCTTTTCAAAAAGACATTTGCCCTGTTGAAACTACGCATAGAAAAACAAAAGCAAAGTCGTCGTGGTCTGCTTTTGTGAATGCCAATCCCCGCAGGATACAATAAAAAACAATGTTCTTTTTTTAGTCAAAAAAGGCTCAATCCAATAACAATTTTCACGACAATACCTTAATAAATGATAGCGGGTTGGATTTGCAGATAGGCAGTAAATTCCGTTTGCAGTTGTTCGAAGGTTTGATTTGTAATTCCGAGCGTAGTTTTATAGACTGATAACTTCGTAATGAAGTTATTAACCCACGCCTTAAACTCTAATTCCCTTTTAGGGATCCAATCATGATTATGAGCCATATCTGTTATATTTTTTATTATTTATATTAAATTATTATTAGTATATATTATATTATAAAATCTAAAAAGTCCGTTTTTTATCGTTATTGTAACGTTACAATAACTTTCTGTAACGTTACAATAACT
>JAISTG010000033.1 GCA_031272705.1 Bacteroidales bacterium
TTTTTCCGAAATGGAAACATCATTTTTTTTATATGGTTGTAGTTTTGCAACATCAAATTGAAAAAAACGTAATAAAATAAATAACAAACAAAATCAAAAACTGCAGGCGACAGGATAAACAATGCCGGAAATAAAAGATGAGAAAGATATATTTAACTACAACATTTCTTTCAATTTTTGTCCTTGCGGGCAGTATTGCCGAAGCACAAATCGGTTCAAGCATAATGCGGCGTGCAAAGGATAAAGCAGAAACCACAGCCAAAAGAAAGGCTGAAGAAAAAGCGGCAAAAGAGGTTGAAAAAGCAACCGAAAAGGCTGTTGAAGAGGCTTTTGACAGCATATCTGCCGCTAATGAACGGCAGCAAGCCGAATGGGAAAAGGTTCAAGCCGACAATAAAGCAACGGCAGATAAACCTGTTACTCAAACGCCCAAAAAGAAACGTGCTTCTACGGGTATGACGGCTTCCAACGCTTACTTTGCTGTTAAAGAAGGGACAACCCTTGTTTATGAACAGCAGGACAAAAAAGGTAAAGCAAAAAGTCAATCCCGCACCACAATCTTATCTGTTTCAGGTACTCCACAAAATATGAAAGTAGGGTATGAGGTGGAGATATTAGATAAGAACGGTAAATCTATGTCTGCACCCGTTGTTATGAAATATACCATTAATATTGAAGACGGAGTGATTTACTTTGATAACCTCGGCAATGGTATAACCATTGAAGGAGAACCTTTTGCTATTCCTGCCGACATTAAAGCAGGAGAAGAATTAGAAGATTACAGCATTAAAATTATGGGAATGAAGGCAACGGTTACGGATATAAAGTGCCTTGCTATTGAAAACATAACTACAAAGGCTGGTACGTTTAAGGCGGCAAAAATTGTTCAGACTACAAATGCAAAGGTTTTTGGAATTAGTTCGTCATCAAAAACTATTACTTATTATGTTCAAAGTGTTGGAGCGGTTCGTACCGAAACTTACGACAAGGACGGAAACATTCAGCAAATTGAAGAGTTAGTATCATTAAAACAATAAAATAATTAATTCATATTAAAAGTATTAAAACAAAATCAAAAACTGCAGGCAACAGGATAAATAATGCCATTATTATCATGATGAAGAAAAAAAAGACTATTCTTCTGGGACTTTTTAGCCTTTGTATGGTCGCTTTCACAAGCAAGACAATGGCACAAACGGTAGGAGAGACATTTCAGGTAAATGGGATGACTTATCAAATTATATCTCTCAGTCCTAATGAGGTAAGAATTGGAGATGGGACTTCTACCAATGGTAATGCAGGAAGTGTTACAGGAGCGTTTACTATTCCAAGTCAGGTAAGTGGAGGCACAGGTAATGGACTTTATGATGTCACGGAAATTGGTAGAAATGCATTTACTAATCGTATAAACATGACAAGCGTAACCATTCCAAACGGTATTAGGACGATAGGTATAAGTGCATTTAATAATTGCACAGGTCTTCATAACATTACACTTCCCGCAAGTGTAACTCAAATTAATGCCAGTGCTTTTTCTATGTTAACTTACCTAAACTCTTTTGTGTGTATGGCAGCAACCCCGCCTACAACATCATCAATAGCATTCAGCAATACCCCAACAACTATTCCTATTTCCGTTCCTTGCCCCAGTGTAAGTGCTTATCAAGCAACAGCAGGATGGAGCAATTTCACTACCTATGTACCGCTTGATGCTCAAGTTGGAGATGTATTTAATAGTGGTGGATTAGTTTATAAAGTAACTTCATTAAATCCAAATGAAGTTCAGGTAGGAACCGGCAGTGCTTCCAATGCTAATGGAAGTGCAAGCGGAACAAGTATTGCAGGCACATTAACCATTCCTTCTACCGTAACAAATGGTTGTGAAATTTTTACTGTTACCTCAATCTCCACCAGAGCATTCTATAATTGTACTTCGCTGACAGGCACAGTAACTATTCCTAATACCGTAAAGTCAATTTACAGTTATGCCTTTTACAATTGTACAGGATTGACTGGCGTAACTCTGTCGTCTTCGCTTGAAACTATCAGCATTTATGCATTTTCCTATTGTAGTTTTTCGGGAACAGTAACAATTCCTGCAAATGTTACATCAATAGAAAGCTATGCTTTTCGAAATTGTACCAATATAACACAGATTATCTACAATGCTAAAACGGCTACTATTGGTAGCAATGTTTGGTTGAATTGCTTAAACCTTACTTCATTAATCATTGCAGATTCTGTAAAGTCTATTCCTGATACTGCATTCAGCACGATGACTTATTTGGAGGATGTGTATTTCAGGGCTGACAGTTGTACTTACATGGGAAGCATCACTAATGGTGTATTCAAAAATCTTACTCATTTGACAGAATTATACATTAACGACGTGGGTCCGGTAAAAGTAATTCCTAACTACGCTTTTAAGGGTTGCGGCTTTTCTGCTTTTACATGGTTTCCTAATAGTCTTGGGCTTGTTCGCATAGGTGATCAGGCTTTTTATGGGGCATTAAACGGAGCAACAACAACATTGACTATTCCTAATACTGTTACACTCATTGGCAGTATGGCTTTCCGTGATTGCAGCAGTTTGACAGGTGCTTTGACTATTCCTAATTCTGTTACTACTATCGGTTCTTATGCTTTTATGAATTGCAGTGGCTTTAACGGAGCATTAACTATTCCTAATACTTTGAACAGTATACCATCTTGTGCTTTCTATAATTGCAGTGGCTTAACCGGAACATTGAGTATTCCGGCAAGTGTTAATTCAATAGGTCTGTCTGCTTTCTATGGCTGTAATCATTTAACAGGCACATTGTCTATCCCAACTAATGTTTCTTCAATAGCAAATTATGCTTTTTATGGTTGCACAGGATTTACAGGAACGTTAACTATTCCTATAAGCGTTACTTCGGTAGGACAGGAAGCTTTTAGTGGTTGCACAGGATTTACACAGTTATCTTATAGAGCGGCAAATTCATCAATAGGCTATAATGCTTTTAGCGGTTGTAATACAATATCGCAGTTGATTATACAATCTGATGTACAAACAATCCCCGACACTGCGTTTAAGAGTTTAACGGCTCTTACTACTTTGGCTTATTATGCAAATAATTGTACTTCCATTGGTTGGAATGCTTTTTCAGGTTCCACAGGTTTAATAAACCTAACTATCTATTCTCCAACAGCAATGTCAATTCCTGATACTGCTTTCAAGAGTTGTACGCATTTAAAAAATGTTACTTTCCAGCCAACGAATTGTACTTATATGGGTAGCAGTACCGCTCCTGTATTTCAAGGAATAACTACATTGACTAATTTAACTATAAGCTCAAATACAACAAAAATACCCGATTATGCTTTCAAAGGTATCAGTACATTTACGTCAGCAATATCTTTGCCTGCAGGTCTTACATACATAGGCAAAGCGGCTTTCTTTGGTTGCAGCGGTTTAACCTCAACTTCATTAACCATTCCAAGCGGTGTTACGGCAATAAACGATTCTGCATTTATGAGTTGTACGGGCTTAACAGGAACATTAACTTTGCCAAGCGGACTTACAACCATTGGTAACAGTTCATTCCGTTCCTGCACTGGTTTAACAGGTTCTTTGGTTATTCCTAATTCGGTTACTTCTCTTGGTGCAAGTGCATTTCGTGGTTGTATAGGATTTAGTGGAACATTAACTCTTTCCAATGCACTTACTGCCATTCCAACTTATGCTTTCTATTCTTGCACTAATTTTACAGGCTCATTAACAATCCCTGAAGGAGTTACCTCAATAGGAAATTTTACATTTCACAATCTAAAAGGAACATTAACTCTTCCAAGCACTCTTACTTCAATAGGAGCGCAAAGTATTTATAATTGCACAACATTATCTTCAATGGTTTGTAAAGCAGTTACGCCTCCAACGCTTGGAAGTAATGCATTTCAAGGTATGCCGACAACTATTCCTGTTTCTGTTCCTTGCCAGAGTGTAAGTACTTATTCGGCAACTTCTCAATGGAGCAGTTTCACCAACTATCAATCATTGGCATCTGTTCTTGCTGTTATTTCCAACGATACTACTCTCGGTATGGTTGTATCTTTCAGTATAACAGATACTGCTACCGCTTATGCAATGCCAAAAGGAAATACTATATTTACCGGCTGGTCAAATGGAGACGTTGCCAATCCAAATATAATTCCATTTAATTGCGGCGATACTCTTTATGCTCTGTTTGCTCCTAATACTACCGATTCCTTACAGAATGTTATAAATGATTTATCACAGGATACTTCTACATTCGCTACTCAAATTGCTTCTTTAACTGCTTCTTTGACAAATTGCAACAATAACAGCGATTCATTAGCCGGTTTGATTACAACTTTGCGTGCCGATACTGCTTCATTGCATACTCAAATTACTACTTTGAATGGTACAATCAACAGTTTGAGAAGTGATACTGCCGCTTTGCACAGTCAAATAACTTCCTTGAATGCTCAAATCGCTACCCTTAACGGACAAGTTACCACTTTAACCGCTGACCTCGCTACCTGCAACGCAAACAGTATCGCTTTGAATGCTCAGATTACTACTCTTAACGGACAGATTGCTACTCTCAACGGACAGATTGCTACGTTAGAAGGACAGGTGGATGATTTGGAAGCAGATACTACCGCTTTGAATGCTCAAATCGCGACCCTTAACGGACAAGTTGCGACCTTAACATCCGACCTCGCTACCTGCAACGCAAACAGTATCGCTTTGAATGCTCAGATTACTACTCTTAACGGACAGATTACCACCCTTAACGGACAGATTGCTACGTTGGAAGGACAGGTTACGACCTTAACTGCAGACCTTGCAACCTGCAATGCAAATAATACAACTTTGCAGGCAGATTTGGACGATTGCAACGCAAACACTACGGCTCTTAACGGACAGATTGCTACGTTAGAAGGACAGGTTACGTTATTGACTGCCGATTTGGAGGATTGCAATGCAACTAATTTGGAATTGACTAATCTTGTTGACAGTTTAACCATTGAACTGGAAAATTGTTTGGAAGGCAACGGACTTGGAGAAGACCCAGATAAATCAATAAGTGTCAGTGTTTATCCTAATCCTGCATCAAGCACTGTTAATTTGGAATGTTCGGCAAAAATAAACACGATAGAGGTAACCAATCTTTTGGGACAGCGGGTTTATTATTCAAATGTCGGCAAATCAAACACAAGCATAAATGTTTCCAAACTTCCAAAGGGGAACTATTTTGTACGGGTTCACACCGATGGCGGCACAAGTACTAAGAAAATAATTGTAGAGTAACCCTACTTACCGCACTTGAAAACGGAAAGTCCAATGGCATTAAATCCATTGGGCTTTCTTTTTGTTGTGGAATATTTTTTTAATGTAATGTATTGTCGGTTTGAAAAAAGTTGTACCTTTGCAAGCGGAAATTTTAGAGATTTGTAAATCTCTTTTAGTTTTCATATCAAAATGTATTAAATAAACATTCGGCTTTTCAATATATGTTGAGAAGCCATTTTGTTTTTCTGAAACGGCGTTTCAAAAAAATAAAACGGGCTTTCACGAAAATGAAACGCCGTTCTAAAAAAATGAAAGGGGCTTTCACGAAAATGAAACGGCGATTCGTGAAAATGAAAGCCCCTTTCACGATTCATGAAAAAAAATTAAAGAAAATTTGCTTATGAAAAAACAATCCGTCAAGCCGCAGTAGCAGCAAGTTGCCAAACGATAACACTGCGTGCCAGAAAGGTAACAAACAATACCGAAATGAAAATCATACTCAATAAATCCGCCAGAAAGCCGTAATCCTGCACCTTCTGTGCCTTGCGAAGCTCAACAAGAAAATATATCAAAGGAAAATGTACCAAAACAGTTATCCCTAACGCAACCGCCACCGGATTGATGGACAAATAAATAATCTGAAATGCAAGTACTAATGCCATAAGTAAAGCCGTCAAAAGATAGACAAGACGTTTGGTTTTCTTCTCTCCGCAACTTATTATCAGTGTTTTAACGCCAAATTGTTTATCCCCTTCTCTGTCCTGAACATCTTTAACGGTTTCCCTAATGAACTGAACCAATGCCAGAACAACTGCCAACCACACAACAACAGGCAGAACAGATACAAATTTATCCCAAAAATCCCCTCTAACATATTCATATTCCATCACCACAGGAAATAAAACAAGTGCAACAGGAACAAGTGCCATAAATATGTTCTTACCTAACAAAACTTTCTTTACCTTATTATATGTTGTTCCAAGCAGACCAATAAATATCACAACCAAACCAATAAATATCGCAAAAGGTTTTGCCGGTATCACAAAGGCAAGAAACGCCACAAACGACAGATAGAGACATACACGATAAAGTTTTTTAGCAGTTTCAGGCTTTATTGTATTACCCACAACTATATTTTTATCCAAACGATTTACATCATCAATTTGCTGATCATTAAAATCGTTAATGATATAAAAGCCTGCGAGTGCCAGAATTACAACTAACACAAAAATCATATAGTAACCCATTGAAACCGATGCTTCCTTTCCGTTTGCCGCATAAAAGATGTCTATTATATTCGTACGAACAAGCACAAGACAAAGTGCATAAACCAACAAATTTTTATAGCGAATGAGTTTTAGAAATGCCGTTATGTTCATTTAGAATGAGGTTTTTGAGATTACTTTCCCTGCTTTATCGTATTTCTTCCAAACTCCGCACTTCACTCCTTTTTTATATTCTCCCTCCGATAAAGGATTACCGTTCATTTGATACTCAATAAACTTTCCATCCGGGCGACCTGAATAAAACGATTGTTCTCTTAATTTAGAACCATTAGGATAATAGAATATCCATTTCCCGTGTTTCTCTCCGCTTCTGTACGTTCCCTTTTCTGCAAGTTGAGTTGGAGAATAGTAAGTTTCATATCTGCCGTGTAATCTACCGATTTTATAATCTGCTTTTTGATAAATATCACCTCCTTCGTTATACAGAATTTCTGTTCCGTACTTTAAGCCGTCTTTATAAGAGAGTTTGGTTTTATGAACACCGTTTTGATAGAATGTTTCCCAAGCCCCGTTAAGTTTTCCTGCTGAAAAGACTCCCCTATCCTTCAATTTGCCATCCTCATACCACGATTCCCATAAGCCTTCTTCCAATCCATTGATGTAACTTCCCTTATGCAAAATCTGTCCGCTCTCATAATAAGTCTGCCATAAGCCTGTACGTTTGCCTTCTATGTATTCGCCTTCACGCCATTTCTCTCCCGTTTCGTAAAAATAAGTCCAAGTGCCTGTTTCCTTGTCATTAAGGAAATGTCCTTTGCTTCCGATTTTACCATTTGAACGATAATAATACTGCCATAAGCCCGTACGTTTGCCTTTTAGCAATGTGCCTTCCATTTCCTTAAATCCGTTCTCATACCACCAAACAACGCTGCCGTCAAGTTCATTATCAACATAATGTCCCTGCATTTTGGGTTTGCCATTTGGGAAAAACTCATTATATTCGCCCTTTTTAATACCATCAATCACTGAAACGGAATAATATAACTGCCCATTATCGTACCACGCCTTATTTATGCCGTTACCGGTAAAGAATTCTACTTTCTGATTCTTGCCATTCTCATAATAATCCGTCCATTCGCCCGTTTTATATCCCTTTTCGTTATACCAACCCGTACGAAGCGTGTTGCCATTCGCATAATACCAAGTCCAATAGCCCGTTCTGGTAGAATCAGACGTTTTATTGCCAGCCACCATTACCTTTCCATTGGCATAATACTCCTTATAATTAAAATCAATGGCGGTTTCAGTATCAACTTCCTGTGCTTCGGCAAAACCCAAAGTACATAACAGTAAAAGAATTGAAAGAAAAAATTTATTCATAAGTCAAAGTTTAATGTTTTGAATAGGTTATCTCAATATGCGGTTTGCCAAGAATGACCCGTTGCGGCGTAAAAAGCCGCGAAGGCACGTAAATATAAAGATTATTGCTCGTATGCCCACCCTGCATGCACTTAAAAAGGTGCTGTGTTATGTTCAAACGATAGGCATTGGTGCTTTTGTCGTAATGTCCGTCAAAATAAGAAGAATAATAAGCCAAATCATTAACGTATTTCAGCACTCCCGCTGTGTCATAAGCACAATAGAACATTGACGGAAAATTATTTGAGAAATTATTATCCGCAACAGGTAATATCAAAGTAGCCTTATTTATGGCACTGTTGTTGATTGTATCCAAATGATACCATTGATAAAGGCTATCAATGCTTATTCTCGCCATTGATATGCCCAATCCGCCAACATACATACTATTATTATATGATGTAGATTGCAAAGTATCGGTTGTAATGTTGGAAATATCACTACCGGAGAAATCATAAGTAATCTGTGCAAAACGTTTGCTGTTTTTATCTATCACAAAAATATATTTATTCACCTTATCGTTGTCGTCTGTGTAATAAACAAACATTCCGCATGTTGTATTGGTCAGTTTGAATTGAGCAAGCATTCCGTTAGGGTCTGATACAGCTGAGGCTTTTATGCGAAATCCCTTGAACCATTGTTGAAAGTCGGCATTGGTTGCAAAACTTTGCTGATTCAATCTCTGCTTAAAGTCATCACAAAGCCTTAATCGCAACTGCTTTGTTACCGTATCGCCGTTTGCAAGTATCATTATGGTATCGGGATTGAATATCGTATTAGTGTCAAACAAAGGAATATTGCGAATAATCTCAACACTGTCAAAGGCATAAGCCGTATCCTTTATATCCCCATAAAGTTCCGCAACTTCAACCTCCATTTCCATTATCTTCAAAGAAGTATCCCGAGTGAATGTTCCTGTGAAATCCAAACACAAAACAACGGAATCTATGTTTATTGTTGTGAAGTCCTTACTTGCAGGCAAACTTATCTGGGAATAAAGCACGGAAGAAATCTTGCCAAATGTGTTATCCCGATACTCACCCACGACATAAGTATCCTCACCCGAAGTTTGCAGGCTGTCTTCGTGGAAAAAGACCTCGTGCATTTGTAATCCGTCATAACGAATGAAGTGAAGTTCATCCTGATTTACCAATTCCAGCCCCAATTCCTCATTTTCATCAACACAGGATGAAAAAACAAAAGGCAGGATTATTAAAATATATTTCCATTTTTTAAACATATTCCTATCATGTTAAATTATTATCACATAAAACGCAAAAAAAGCCGTTTTGTTGTATGAATTGCAAATCTTTAATCGTCATCTACAATTATTGAATCATAAAGTTCATTTATCTGTGGCACAATATCAGGCATTTGAGCGTATTCCACAATGGGCTTTTTCATTTTTTTAGCGTGGTCTAACAAAACAGGATTGGCGTTTTCGTCAGCAAGAACAACGCCATCCGAGTAATTGATAGCCGCTTTCATTAAACTGATGTAGTCAGGCACTTTATAATAATCCAAATCCTTGGCAGTAGCACCGTCGTGTTTAAGTTTGCGGATAAGCGTTTCATTAAGTATTTCGCTGAAATCGTCATTGAACAGTGATATTACGACTTTAGAGTCGGAGAAATACGGATTATTGCGAAATGATGTCCGTTTTACGTAAAACGGAACCAGTGCTGAGAACCAGCCGGAACAATGAATAACGGACGGTTTCCAACTTAACTTTTTTATTGTTTCAAGTACGCCGTGAGCAAAGAATATAGAGCGTGCGGGGTTATCCTCAAACATTTCTCCGTTAGCATCTCTTACATCAAACTTTCGCCTGAAATAATCTTCGTTATCAATGAAATAAACCTGTAATCTGGCAGAAGGAATTGACGCAACCTTAATCAATAACGGGTGATCTGTCTTATCAATCACTATATTTAAACCCGACAGGCGTAGAACTTCGTGTAACTGATTTTTTCTCTCGTTTATGTTGCCGAAATTGGGCATAAAAACTCGCACCTCTTTTTCGTGGTGATCGTGAATCACCTGTGGAAGAAACCTTCCGTAGGTAGAGAATTTCGTTTCAGGGGTATATGGATACGTTTCCTGATTTATATATAATATTCGTCCTTTCATAAGAAGTTTTTACGTAGTATGAGGGTGCAAAAGTACAAAAAAAAATTGACATAACAGCACAGGATGTAAATTTAATCCCTTTTTATTTTGCTCTTACCTTATTAGAAAAACCGCCGAACCTCACTATAAAACTAATAGAATTTAATTGCCTTTTATTAGAATTTGATTACGGATTTTTAGAATCAAATTATAGCGTGTTAGAATCAAATTACAGAATCCTATAATTTGATTCTAATTTTCTGTAATCAAATTACAGCGTTCTAAAATCAAATAGTATTCCCCCGGAATCAAATATAAGAATAAATATTATCAAATATTGAAGTATGGAATGACAGACAAAATGATATATCTTATATTTCCCGTCTAATCTATTGATATTTGAGGCTTAACAAACAAAATATGATGTATTTTATGTTTGAAAACACAAAAAAATAATTAACCATCAAAATCCCAAAGAGCAAATTAACCAATTTTTCCTTTATGACACATTTTGACAAAATATCAATTTATCGGTTTTAGATTAAATTGGCAGGCTGTTATTATAAAAAGATGTAAAATTGAACCGAATTGAGAGTAATTTTTTACAGGATATAAATGATTATAAATCAAAATTATGAAGCCATTAAGAAAAATTTTTATTCCGTTTTTTTTGCTCATGTCATTTTTTTTGTATTACTTTGCAAATTGGTTTAATCAAAAAAAATAATTTTAATTATGTCTGAAATTGCAACAAAAGTAGTAGCTATCGTAGTAGATAAGCTAGGAGTAGAAGAGAGTCAGGTAACACCGGAAGCAAACTTTACAAGTGACCTGGGGGCTGATTCTTTGGACACGGTAGAATTGATTATGGAACTTGAAAAAGAGTTTAACATCTCAATTCCTGACGACCAAGCAGAAAAGATAGCAACAGTTGGTGCTGCTATTGAATACATTGAAAACGCAACAAAATAAACTCTTTCCGATATGGAAATGAAACGAGTTGTCGTTACGGGGTTAGGCGCACTTACTCCAATAGGAAACGATGTCAATGCTTATTGGCAGGGTTTGGTAAATGGAGTAAGTGGTTCTGACTTTATAACCCTGTTTGATGCTTCGCAGGCAAAAACAAAGTTTGCCTGCGAAGTAAAGGGCTTTGACTGTAATAACTTTTTTGACCGCAAAGAAGCAAGAAAATACGACCGTTTTGCACAATTTGGAATCGTTGCCGCAGATCAGGCTGTTGCTGATGCCAATATCAATTTTGATGAATTGGATAAGGATAAAATAGGTGTAATATGGGCTTCGGGTATAGGAGGCATTATAACTTTTGAGAATGAGGTTGTTAATTTTGCAACCGGTGATGGTTCTCTTAAATTTAATCCGTTCTTTATTCCAAAAATGATAGCCGATATTTGTGCAGGTCATATTTCTATTAAGTATGATTTAAGGGGAATAAATTTTGCTACTGTTTCTGCTTGTGCTTCATCGGCTCATGCTATTGCCGATGCTTTTATGTACATAAAAACAGGAAAGGCAACAATGATGGTTTGTGGAGGATCGGAGGCTGCTATTTCCTATTCGGGAGTTGGTGGTTTCAGTGCTATGCATGCCATATCTCAACGCAACGATGACCCCAAAACTGCTTCACGTCCATTTGACAAAGACAGAGATGGTTTTGTTCTTGGCGAAGGAGCAGGAGCTTTGATTTTGGAAGAAATGGAACACGCTTTGGCTCGTGGTGCTAAAATTTATGCAGAAGTTGGTGGTAGTGGCTTAACGGCTGATGCTTATCACATGACGGCTTCCCATCCTGAAGGACGAGGTGCTATGGTGGCGATGAAACTTGCATTGGAAGAAGCAGGACTTACCATAAACAATATTCAGCATATCAACACTCACGGTACATCAACACCTATTGGTGATATTTCTGAGCCAAAGGCTATTGTTTCTCTTTTTGGTGAAAAAGCATACGATATAAACATCAATTCAACCAAGTCAATGACAGGTCATTTGTTGGGAGCAGCAGGAGCAATAGAAGCAATAGCAACAATACTTGCCATAAATAATTCTATGGTGCCGCCAACAATAAATCACTTTACAGATGATCCCGAAATACCAAATCTGAATTTTACATTCAACAAAGCTCAGCAAAGAGAAATTACAGCGGCTTTAACAAATACTTTTGGATTTGGCGGTCATAATGCTTGCCTTGCAATCAAAAAATTTGTGAAGTAAGCAACTTTGTTAATAAAGTATTTAACATGAGATTCTTTAACAAAACAAAAGAAGATAAAGAATTAGTTATGTTTTTACGATATGTTCTTGGATGCAAGCCCAAGAACATATTTCTTTATAAACAATCACTCATTCATCGTTCTTCATCGCATCTTGGTGTAAAGGGATACAAAATCAATAATGAACGTCTGGAATATCTCGGCGATACTGTATTGAATACTGTTGTGGGAGATTATCTTTTTAAGAAGTATCCTTATCAAGGAGAAGGTTTTTTAACAGAAATGCGTTCCAAAATAGTCTCTCGTGCCAGTCTTAATAAATTAGCCGTCAAAATAGGACTAAACAAATTGATTGAATACAGCAAGGATTTTGCAGGAAAGTTTGTTTCTATTGACGGAGATGCGTTTGAGGCTTTGATTGGGGCGTTATATTTAGACCACGGGTACAAAAAAACATATAAAATCATTACTCAAAAAATTCTAAACATTCATTTGGATATTGACAGTCTCGAAACTGCGGGTTGGAATTACAAAAGTAAAATCATAGACTGGGGACAAAAAAACAGGCAAAAAGTATCTTTTGAAGTCATTGAAACAAGTTATGTCCATTCTCGCAAACAATACAAGGTTCAAGTTCTTATTAACGGGGAGCCAATGGAGAGTGCTGTTGATTTTTCAATAAAAGCCGCAGATCAACTTGCTGCTGAAAAAACTTATAAAAAGATGGAAGAGCAGCATATTATAGAAATTTAGTATTTTTTGAACTTAATTTTGTGAAAAAGTATTACTTTTGCACTATGTTTTATAGACAAAAAGTTATACTTGCTTTATTGCAGTCGTTTAATAATGAATTAAGTAAATTGCATTTACTTAAATTGTTATTTGTGTTAACACAAAAACAATCTATAAAAGTATATGATTTTATTCCATATCGGTATGGTTGTTTTTCATATTCGGTTTATGCAGACCTTAATGTTTTAATACGAAAAGGTATTTTGGAAGAACCAAATAATAATACCGTTAATTTAATTGACACAAAGGACTATGTGAGTCAGTTAAACAAAAACGACAGGTATTATATGCAACAAATAAAGTCGCAATTTGGGGAAATGACTAATGACGACCTTATAAGATACACTTATATCAACTATCCGTATTGGGCTACGAGAAGTGAAATAGCAAAACAAAAAATGTCAAAAGAAGAATATGAAACAATGTTGCAAAGCAAGCCTAAAAACGATAAAATTATATTATTTACCATCGGTTATGAAGGAATTTCGTTGGAAGAATATCTTAATCGTTTAATAAAAAACGATGTTAAGTTTTTAGTTGATGTGCGGAATAATCCGTTTAGTATGAAATATGGATTTAGCAAAAGTCAGTTGATAAAGTATTGTGAGAATTTAGACATAAAATATATACATTTTCCGGAAGTAGGCATACAATCCAATAAACGGCAAGCATTAAATACACAAGCAGATTATAACAGATTATTTGACTATTACAAAGAAACCAATCTTACGCAAACAAAAACAACACAAAAGACTATCTTTGACTTACTGTTACAATATAAACGTATAGCATTAACCTGTTTTGAGGCGAATATAAATCAATGTCATCGCAAACATTTAGCAGAAGCAATAACCAATTTGCCTGAATTTCATTATGAATTAAAACATATTTAATAATGCAAACGAAAATACTTATATCTGTAAAAACATATCCAACATTATCCAGTAAATATGATGAGTTGGTTTGCACAGCAGGATTTAAAGAAGATGGTTCTTGGGTAAGGCTTTATCCTGTTCCTTTTCGCAAATTGGATTATCAAAAACAATATAAAAAATGGCAATGGATAGAAGCAGATATTGTGAAAAACAGAAGTGATTTTCGTCCCGAAAGTTATAAATTGCGAGATATTAGTAGCGATATTGTTGTTGGGGATAAATTGGGAACAGAAAATAATTGGGCAAAAAGAAAAGGAATTGTTTTGAATAATATTCATACAAATTTGGAAAACTTAATCGCTGAAGCAAAGAATGATAAACTTAAAACCTCTTTGGCAACATTAAAACCGAAAGAAGTTATTGATTTCGTTTGGGAAGAAACGGTTAGAGAATGGAACAAAGATAAATTGAATGCTATTTATGCAAACCAAAGACAACTTAATTTGTTTGAACCAACGCAAAAACTTTTTCAGGTTGCAAAGAAACTGCCTTATAAATTTTCATACACATTTACGACTGAAGATGGCAAGGAACGAACCCTGATGATAGAAGATTGGGAATTGGGACAATTATTTTGGAATAGTTTTAAGTCGTCAAATGGTGATGAAACGTTAGCCTGTCAGAAAGTAAAACAAAAATACTTTGATGAGTTTGTAAAGAAAAAAGATTTGTATTTTTTTCTTGGAACTACAAAACAGTTTCATAACAAAGGCGACAATCCTTTCATTATAATTGGCACATTTTACCCAAACAAAGAAAAGCAACAGCCAACATTATTTTAGAAAAACATATAGATTATGACAATAAACGATATATTTAAGAACCAAGATACAAAACATACTTTGACATTGTTCAGTGGAGAACAAATTGATTTTATTGAAAAGCGAATCAATCAGGAAAGCGGAAAGATTAAGTGCTTGATTAGAGATAAGGAAGTACCTGCCAAACCGGAAGAAATTGTTAGACAATTATACATTAACCTGTTGTTAAATGAATATAAGTACCCGAAGGAACTAATGAAAGTTGAACACGAAGTTCGTTTTGGCAGAGAAACAAAGCGTGCTGACATTGTAATCTTTGATAAGAACGATGCTACCGCTTCATATATCATTGTTGAACTCAAAAAGCCTAAACTTAAAGACGGCAAAGAACAACTGAAATCTTATTGTAACGCTACAGGAGCACCCATTGGAATTTGGACAAATGGAGGTAGCATATCATTTTATCACAGAAAAGACCCCAATTATTTTGAAGACATACCTGATATTCCCAAAGCAACGGAAAAACTTTCTGATATTATTTCGGAACGATGGACTATCAATGATTTAATAGAAAAAGATAAACTTATAAACGAAAAAAAATCGTTAAAGGATTTGATTTTGGAAATGGAAGACGAGGTTTTGGCAAATGCGGGTGTTGATGTATTTGAAGAACTTTTTAAACTTATTTTTGCCAAACTTTATGATGAAATGGAAAGTGGTAGAAATGCAAACCGAAATTTAGTTTTCCGCAATTATGGAGAGACAGAAATTGAATTAAAAACAAAAATACAATCTCTTTTTAATGACGCCTGTAAAAAATGGAATGGCGTCTTTGCAAACAATACTCAAATAGGACTTACACCTTCTCATCTCGCAATATGTATTGCTTCATTGGAAGGAGTCAAACTTTTCAATTCTAATTTGGAAGTTGTTGACGAAGCCTTTGAATATCTTATAAACAAATCAAGCAAAGGAGAAAAAGGACAGTATTTTACTCCTCGTTATGTTATAGATATGTGTGTCCGTATGCTTAACCCGAAAGAAAACGAAAAAATGATAGATACGGCGGCAGGCAGTTGCGGTTTTCCTGTTCATACAATCTTTTATGTTTGGGAGCAAATACTAAAAGCAAAAGGAGTAAACAAAAGTCATTTATTCACATTGGAACAAAAACCTGCTGAATGCACAGACTATGTTAATAATAATGTTTTTGCTATTGACTTTGACGAAAAAGCCGTCCGTGTTGCCCGAACTCTTAATCTTATTGCTGGTGATGGACAAACCAATGTTTTGCATTTGAATACACTTGATTATGAACGTTGGAATCAAAACATAGAAGACCAAGCTTGGTTACGCACCTATTCACAAGGCTGGTTCAACAAGTTGGAGAATATGAAGAGAGACAGCAATAGCAACCGTGAATTTAATTTTAATATTCTTATGGCAAATCCGCCTTTTGCTGGAGATATTAAGGAGAGCAGAATGTTGGCAAAATATGAATTGTCTAAAAAACCTGATGGTAGAATACAAAATAAGGTTGGCAGGGATATTCTGTTTATTGAACGCAACCTTGATTTTCTAAAACCCGGCGGAAGAATGGCTATTGTTTTGCCACAGGGCAGATTTAATAACAGCAGCGACAAATATATCAGAGAATTCATTGCCGAGCGATGCCGAATACTTGCTGTTGTGGGTTTGCATGGCAATGTCTTTAAGCCACACACCGGAACTAAAACAAGCGTTCTCTTTGTACAGAAATGGGACGAAACCCTTTGCCCCAAGAAAGAGGATTACCCGATATTCTTTGCCACTATGCAAGAGCCGTCCAAAGACAACAGCGGCGACAAAATTTATCGCACCAACAAAGACGGCGAACTTCTGCTTGATATGCACGGGCATTTGATTGTTAAGCACGATTTATTTAGCCAGCAAATCAGCGAAACCGAAAGCACGCCCGAAGGAATAGCCGAAGCCTTTGCAGAGTTTGCAAAGAAGGAGGAATTAAGTTTTTTTTAGGTAGCCCTTTCAACGAGCAAAAGTATAAAGCATTGTTGGAAGGGCGAGAAATAAGCGAAAACCACTATTCAGAATTAAGAGAATACATATTTGGCAGTGATTTTAATAGTAAAAGAAAAACGGCTGCATTATTCAAAATTACTTCAAAAAACAAAGTAATAGATTACTTTGATTTACATTCTGATATTGTATCAAATAGTGTAAATGTTATGAGTTATGATTTAACACACACTTTGGGTAATTTCATACACGAAATAGGTATTAGCAAAAATATTGAAGGCACAAGGAAATTAGCAAATGCAGGTGATTTTATTATTTCAAGACTTCGTTCTTACTTGAAAGAGTTTGCCGTTGTGCAAGAAAATACAGACAAACAAGTTTTTTCAACGGAATACCTTGTGTATCGTCCAAATACTAAATATATTTCCGCCAACACATTACTTGCTTTTTGTTTGACAAAAGAAGTTCAAACTATTTTGAATTGTAGTCAATATGGAACAGAACATCCAAGATTTTATGAGTTTGTATTTAACGAGTTGCCTTTACCTGATTTTTTATTTGAAATTAACGATAGAATAAATAATTTGTTTCTAAAAGCACACGCTAAACGCAAGTATTCTCAATCTCTTTACAAAGAGGCGGAAGAATTATTGATTGAAACTCTTGGGCTAAAAGATTTTCAGCCTTCAAATGAAGGAAATAATATCAAAACATTAAAAGAATCATTCCTCAAAACAGGTCGCCTTGATGCCGAATATTATCAAATAAAGTATGAGGAAAAATTACAAATAATAAAAAAATATGCCAATGGATACGGCACATTACAGCAAAAATGCAACTTAAAAGATAATAATTTCACGCCTAAAGATGAACATGAATACAAATATATTGAATTGGCAGATATAGGAAAATCTGGCAATGTTACAGGTTGTACTATTGAAATCGGACAACATTTGCCTTCTCGTGCAAGACGAAAGGTAAATGTTGGTGATGTCATTGTTTCGTCCATTGAAGGCTCTTTGGGAAGTTGTGCCTTGATAACGCAAGAATACAATAATGCTATTTGTTCCACAGGTTTTTATGTTATAAATTCCGAAGAAATCAATTCCGAAACTTTGTTGGTTTTATTCAAATCCAAGTTAATGCAAGAATTATTAAAGCAAAATTGTTCTGGTACAATCCTAACAGCAATCAATAAGACAGAGTTTCAAAACCTTTTAATTCCAATCATAGATATTTGTGTTCAAACTGAAATTGCCGATTTAATAAAACAAAGTTTCGCCCTCCGCAAAGAAAGTGAAAACTTATTGCAAGAGGCAAAAGAAATGGTAGAAAAAGAAATAGAAAACAGGATAATTTAAGGAATTGAAATAATGATAAATCAACCACCATTTGAAATCACAGCAAAGACAACAAATTTAATTGCCGAAATAGCAGAATTAACAGGTCAGTTACAGGGAGCAGGCGAATATAAACGAAATTTACATTTGCGAAAAGTCAATAGATTACGTTCTATCCAGTCTTCTACCGCAATAGAAGGAAATACTCTTTCTATTGAACAAATAACAGCAATAATAGAAGGCAAAAGAGTTCTGGGGAGTCCGCAGGAAATAAAAGAAGTGCAGAATGCCTACGAAACTTATGAAAGTATTATGAATTTTAATCCTTTTGAAGTAAAAGATTTTCTGATGGCTCATAAACTTATGACAACAGAATTGATTAAGGAAGCGGGCAAGTTTCGTTCTAATAATGTTGGAGTTGTTTCTCATAAAGGCGTTGTCCATCTTGGAGCAAATCCCCAATTTGTGCCTAACCTTATAAATGATTTATTTCTTTGGGCAAAACAAAGCGATATTCATCCATTGATTAAAAGTTCGGTCATGCATTTTGAGATAGAATTTATCCATCCTTTCTCGGACGGAAACGGACGAATGGGGAGGTTGTGGCAGACATTGGTATTAAGTAAATGGCACGATATTTTTGCGTGGATACCAACCGAAACAATAATCTATGAAAACCAGCAGGAATATTATAATGTATTGGAAAGAGCGGAAAAAACTGCAAATTCTACCGAATTTATTGAATTTATGCTTGAAATCATTAAAACAACAATAAAAGAACTTCCAACGAAGAAATTTACCGATATATTTCCCGATAAAATTACCGATAAATTAACAAAAACCGAATTGGAGTTTCTAAAAACTATTACAGGATTTATTGAAAATAATGGTTCTATTGACAATTACAAGGCTCAACTTTTGACCAATAAATCGGCGGAAAGCGTTAAAAAGTATTTTGCTGCATTGATAAAAAAAGATATTTTGATTGCAGAGGGAGAAAATAAAGGAAGAAAATATAGACTAAAACCGTTTAATAATCATAGAAAATAAAATTAGGAAGCAAAATAAACTTTGAATGAAGTTTTATTGCAAGAGCCAAAAGAAATGGTAGAAAAAGAAATAGAAAACAGGACATGGACAAAAAAGAGAGAATAGAAAAGCCTGCATGGTTGAAGATTAAATTGCAGACAACCAACAATTATATTAAGGTAAAAAAGATTGTTGAACTCAATAACCTGCATACGATTTGCAGTAGCGGCAAATGCCCAAACGCAGGCGATTGCTGGTCGCGAGGAACGGCTACTTTTATGATTGGAGGTAATGTTTGCACGCGTTCATGTAAGTTTTGTGCCACAGCAACAGGCAAACCGCTGTCGTTAGACAGGGAAGAACCGACAAAAATTGCCCGTTCCGTTAAGTTAATGAACCTGAAACACTGCGTTATAACTTCTGTTGATAGAGACGATTTAGAAGATAAAGGTGCTGAACACTGGTCTGCAACCATTAAAGCAATAAGAAAAGAAAATCCCTGCACCACAATAGAGGTGCTAACGCCTGATTTTGACGCACGTAAAGACCTTTTGGGAATTGTTTTCGCTGCAAAACCGGACATTTTTTCCCATAATATGGAAACAATACGGCGTTTAACTCCGCAAATACGCTCTCGTGCGAAATACGATGTAAGTCTTGATGTGTTAAGGCAGTCATCGGCGGCTGGCATACTTACAAAAACAGGCATAATGGTTGGTTTGGGCGAAAAGGAAGAAGAGGTTATTGAACTGATGAAGGATGTTCGCAACGTTGGAACGGGGCTTTTCACCATCGGTCAATATCTTCAGCCAACAAAAGCCAACATTTCCGTTGCCCAATGGATAAAGCCTGAGCAGTTTGAAAAATATAAACAAATTGGAATCTCATTGGGCTTTGAACATATTGAGTCTGCACCTTTGGTTCGTTCATCTTATATGGCGGAAAACGCCGTTAGCATAAAATAGAATTTGGTTATAAGATTCAATTATAAATAAATGCTCGCCTATTTATTATTCCTGAAAAAATACTCGTTTAACTCTGTTTGATATTGAGGTAAAAACCTCGTATGGAATAGTATTTAAGGCATTGCTCATGGCGAAAACAGGGTATTCTTCTGCAAAAATAATTACTTCATCCCCTTCTTTTACATCAATATTCGTTACGTTAAGCATACACATATCCATACATACGTTTCCAATTATCGGCACAAAAGTATTGTTTATCAAAACTCTGTACTTTTCATTGCCTAAATGACGGTTCAATCCGTCGGCATAACCAATTGGAATGACGGCTACTTTGGTTGTTTCCTGTGCTATAAAATTACGATTATAACTTACGCTTTCACCCTCGTTAATAGTACGAATTTGAGTTATTGCCGTACGGAGTTTATGTACATATCTGAGATTCTGCTGTGTTACTTTATCTACGCCTATGCCGTACATACCAATTCCAAGTCGCACCATATCATAATGAGCCTGCGGAAAACGAAGTATAGCCGCTGAATTGGCAATATGTTTCAGGATTTTATAATCAAAGGACGCAAGAATTAAATTGCTGTTCTGCTCAAAGGTTGTAATCTGTTCAAGGGTATATGTATCCAAATCTGGATTATCCGCTCCAAAAAGATGAGAAAAGACCGACCGAACTTTAATATACGGATTGCTTTTTATGATTGAAATTACTTCTGCAAGGTCTTGTTGTTCCAAACCCAACCTATGCATTCCCGTATCAAGTTTCAAGTGAATGTTAAGTGGCTGTTCGGTTTTTGCGACTATCTTTTTAAGAAATGCAAGTGAATAAACCTCAGGCTCTAACCTATATTTGATAATCTTTTCCAAAGCATTAATTTCGGGACTCATTACCATAATGGGCAAGAATACGCCATTATTACGCAATTCCGCCCCTTCGTCAGCAAAAGCCACAGCAAGATAATCCGCATTGTTGCTATTCTGTAACGCCGAAGCCACTTCCCAACCACCACAACCATAAGACGATGCCTTAACCATTGCCATCAATTTTACATTTTTTTGCAAGTGTGATTTATAATAACGTACGTTGCCAACCAAAGCCGACAGGTTTATTTCCAAACGGGTTTCGTGAGTTTTCTCTTCAAGCATACGGCTTATATTTTCAAAAGCCATTGCCCTACTGCCTTTTATCAGTATGACTTTATTTGAAAAGGAAGCCGTATTACATCGTTTAATGAAATCATTTGTATCTAAAAACAACTCATTATCAATGGTCAGCAAATCGGAATAGTCATAAAAATTCTTTCCTGTTGCATACAGTTTGGTAATACCTTTATTGATAAGCATAGAGTTTATTTTTGCTACAATTTCCTGAGGTTTCAGACTGCTTTGTTCAATATCCGATAAGATAACTATGCGTTCTAATCCATTCTTTTGCTGATTCAAAAAATCCAGAGCAATTTCCAACGACATCAAATCACAGGAATAGGTATCGTCAATAAGGATTGAATTATTTATACCTGCCTTCACTTCCAACCGTTGTTCCAACCGTTGCAGTTTTTGAAGTCTTTGTTGCAGTGTTTGTTCGTTTATACCTGTGATTTTGGCAAAAAGATAAGCGTTTATTGCGTTTTCCTGTGATGCTTTATCGTTAAAGGGCAATAAAGCAATGATTTCCCGCGACAATACATCGTTTCTACTCCACAAAACAAAATTTACATTCGGTAATTCCTTTTTAACAAATTCCAAATCAAAGTTATCTCTGCACAAAATCAATTTTTCGCAATGAGAAAACAACTTTAACTTCTCCTTTAACTTCATTTCCATTGACGGAAAATTTGCCTGATGGGCATCGGTTAAAGTTGTGAGAATACCTATTGAAGGCTGAATAATCTGTTCCAAAGCCTCCATTTCGTTTGGCATTGAAATACCAGCCTCAAACACACAAATATCATCATCTTCATTCATTTGCCAGACCGAAAGCGGTACTCCAATCTGTGAATTGTAACTTTTAGGAGTAAAATACAGGCGTTTGTCGCCGTTAATCAGTTGTACAATCCAGTCTTTTACGGTTGTCTTGCCGTTAGACCCTGTTATAGCGGCAACGACAGGCGTTTTGATACTTTGACGTTTTGCTTTGGCTATTGCTTGAAGTGCTTTAACAACATCATTAACAAAGATAAACGTAGCCCTGTCATAATCCATTATATCAAAAGGTTGCTGCAACACAAAACAACGAACCCCTGCCGCATACAAATCAGATATATATTTTCTGCCGTCATTATTGGCTGTAGTAATGGCAAAGAAAACCGTACCATCAGCAGTATTCAACCTGCGGGAATCAAAGAGAAGATTTTTTACTTCAAAATCAGCGTTTCCTTTTGCCGTACCTCCAACCAACGAAGCTATATCACGAACAAATAAAGGCATATTTCGCAGTTTTATTCCACAGTTACGCTTTTCGCCAAGTTGCGAGGCTGGTCAACATTTCTGCCTTTTGCCGTAGCAATGTAATAAGAGAGTAATTGCAAAGGAATAACCGTTAAAAGAGGTGAAAGACACTCTTCCGTATTAGGTATTTCTATCACGTAATCTGCAATGTTTGAGATGTTTTTGTCGCCTTCCGACACAATGGCAATTATCTTTCCCTTGCGTGCCTTCAACTCTTCAACATTGGAAACTATCTTATCATACATCTTAAACTTTGGAGCAACAACCACAATCGGCATTTCCTCATCTACCAATGCAATAGGACCGTGCTTCATCTCTGCTGCAGGATAGCCTTCTGCGTGAATATAAGATATTTCCTTCAATTTCAAAGCCCCTTCCAAAGCAACGGGATAGTTGTAACCACGTCCCAAATACATAAAATTGCGAGCGTAGGTGAAGACTTTTGACATCTCTTCAATCTCATCAGCCTTTGCCACTATCTTTTCTATCTTTTCGGGTATGGAATCCAACTCCCGCACTAACGATTTGTAGGTTGTGCGGTCTATTGTGCCTAATTCCTTGCCGAGAAGTAAGGTTATCATTGTCAGGACAGCCACTTGCGTAGTGAAGGCTTTGGTTGAAGCAACGCCTATCTCAGGTCCGGCGTGTGTATAAGTGCCGCTGTGAGTTGCACGGGCAACAGATGAGCCTACAACATTACATATACCGTATATAAATGTTCCTTTCTCTTTTGCCAATTCAATAGCCGCCAGAGTATCAGCAGTTTCGCCCGACTGAGAAATTGCAATCATCACGTCATCTTCAAATATCACGGGATTACGATAGCGAAACTCCGAAGCAACCTCAACTTCCACAGGTATCTTACAATAATACTCAATGAGATATTTTCCTATTAGTGCCGCATGCCACGATGTCCCGCAGGCAGAAATAAGTATGCGGCGAGCATTACGAAATTTCTCTATATTATCTCTTATACCGCTGAGCATAATCTCCTGTAATTCCGACTGCACACGTCCATTCATACACATCATAAGACTCTTTGGCTGCTCAAAAATCTCTTTTAGCATAAAGTGAGCAAAGCCTCCCTTTTCTATTTCGCTCAAATCCATCCGTATCTTTTGAACCTGCGGTTTGAGAACTACATTAGAGAGGTTCTTTATCATTATCTCCCCTACCCCACGCCTTATTTCAACAATATCTTCGTCATTAAGATAAATCACATCTTTGGTATATTCAACGATAGGAGAAGCATCCGAACCAAGAAAATACTCTCCCGCTTCACCAATACCTACAATCAGCGGACTTCCTTTGCGGGCTGCAACTAACGTATCGGCATTTCCCTTCTCCAAAACGCCAATGGCATAAGCCCCAATGACCTGTGAAAGAGCCTGATGCACGGCTTCGTAAAGCGAACATTTGTTTTCCGTTTTTATGTATTCAATAAACTGCACCAAAACCTCAGTATCTGTTTGAGAAACAAACTTATAACCTTTCCGTTCCAACATCTGTTTCAAGGAAAGGTAGTTTTCAATTATTCCATTGTGAATCAGAGCCAACGTTTCGCTTTGTGAATAATGCGGATGTGCATTTACATCACTCGGTTCGCCGTGAGTAGCCCAACGAGTGTGAGCAATACCAATAGTACCGCTGACATTCTTGTCCTTACAATAATTTTCCAAATTCACAACTTTTCCTCTTGTCTTATAGACATGAAGATTTGCTTTGCTGTCTAAAAGTGCTACTCCCGCAGAGTCATAACCGCGATATTCCAAACGATGCAAACCCTTAATGAGAATGGGATAAGCCTCTCTTTTTCCTATATATCCAACTATTCCACACATATTATAATTACTTATACTTTTATTTAACCGACTGCAAAAGTACAAAAAAATTTTATATAACAAAACCTTATTTTGTGAAATTTAGGTTTTTGCCTTTTGAAACTTGATTTCAGCGTTCTATAATTTGATTCTAGCGTTCTATAATTTGATTCTAGCATTCTATAATTTGATTCTAGCGTTCTGTAATTTGATTCTATCACGCTGTAATAAAATTTCAGTCTAATGAATGATGCTTTCCTGCTCTGTAAATGCCTTTGAATCTCCCCATTGATTATAAACAATACGATGATTTATGGATTTCATCCGCCCCATCAGGCAAAAACTGCACTGCATCGGCTTATCACCAACGCAGGCTTTGTCAGGATAGATGAGATATTGCTCTCTGTACTTATTAGGCGTAAGATTTGGCATAATGATATTTGCACCGGCAAGCACTGCCTGCTCTCTTCCGTCTTCGTAAAGGGTCTGGTTGGCGGTTGCAGCAACGATATTGATTTTTGGCATTAGCAAACGAAGTGTTGCAATCATTTTAAGGGTGAGTTGCATTCTCGTTTCAACATCGGGAATTTGCGTATGATACTGCCAAAGAGGTGTTTCCTGATGAGGAATGAAAGGTCCCATACCGACCATTGCAACATTCAGTCGTTTGAAAAACAGCAAGTCGTCAGCCAAATGCTCAACGGTTTGAAAGGGTAAGCCTATCATCACGCCCGTTCCTACCTGATAACCAAGCGATAATAAGGTTTCAAGCGATGCAAGTCGGGTTTCAAAACAATGAATTGCATCTTGGGGATGAATTTTATAGTAAAGGGCTTTGGTAGAAGTTTCTATCCGCAGAAGATAACGGTGAGCGCCAGCCTCAAACCATTGTTTATAAACATCTTGAGTTTGTTCCCCGCACGAGAGAGTTATTCCCAATGTACCGTTGCTTCGTTTTTTTATATTGTAAACTAATTCGGCTATTTTATCTGTGAATTTTCGGTCATTTCTTTCGCCCGACTGTATTGCCAAAGAGCCATATCCGAGTTTCATAGCGAGGTCGGCACATTGATAAACCTCATCATCGGTCAGTTGATACAGCGTATTACTTTTGTTATCTTTGCGAACTCCGCAATAAAAGCAGTTTTTACGACAAATATTTGAGTATTCTATCAGTCCGCGAAGGTAAATTACGTTACCGATTTCACTTTTTTTTACATCAAGAGCATCTTTCATTAACGCCTCATAGTCATTGCCTTGTGCGTTAAGCAGAGTTATCAAATCGCTTTTTGTATATTGCTTCATTCAATTAAAATTTTGGTATTCCAATAAAAAGTTGTACTTTTGCAGGCGGTAAGTCTTGTACGACCAGCTCCCTTTGAATCTCCCCAGGGCAGGAATGCAGCAAGGTAAGAAGGTCGTAGCGGTGCGATGCAAGTAGCTTACCACTTTTTTTACCCTATTTCAGCATATCAAATCCGCAATAAGACTGCAATGCAACAGGAATTCTAATTCCTTCTTTCGTTTGATTATTTTCCAATAACGAAGCCACAATACGAGGTAACGCAAGAGCCGAACCGTTAAGAGTATGTGTTAATTGAGTCTTTCCTTCGTTATTTTTGAATCTTAACTTCATTCTGTTGGATTGAAAGGTCTCAAAATTTGATACGCTGCTTACTTCCAACCAACGCTTCTGTGCTGCCGAAAAGACCTCAAAGTCAAACGTTAAGGCAGAAGTAAATGACATATCACCTCCGCAAAGTTTCAATATTCTGTAAGGCAACTCCAACGCCTGCAACAAGCCTTCTACGTGTTGCTTCATTTGTTCCAACTGTTCGTAAGAGCGGTCAGGATGTTCTATAACCACGATTTCAACCTTGTCAAACTGATGAAGACGATTCAAGCCTCTCACATCCTTACCGTAAGAGCCTGCTTCACGACGAAAACACTGCGAATAGGCACAGCGTTTCAAAGGAAAATCACTCTCCTGCAAAATTACATCACGGAAAATGTTCGTTACAGGAACTTCAGCCGTTGGAATAAGATACAAATTGTCAAGAGTTACGTGATACATTTGCCCTTCTTTGTCAGGCAGTTGCCCTGTTGCCATTGCCGAAGCCTCATTGACCATAAGCGGAGGTTGAATTTCCATAAATCCTGCACTGATTGCACGGTCTAAAAAGAAGTTTATCAAGGCTCTTTGTAACTTTGCTCCGTTTCCTTTGTACAAAGGAAAACCCGAACCCGTTATTTTGTTTCCCAAAGCGAAATCTATGATGTCGTATTTCTCACATAAATCCCAGTGAGGCACGGCATTATCATCTAATTGTGGGATTTCGCCCCATTGTTTCACCGTTTCATTATCCTCAGCCGACTTTCCCGTTGGCACAGACTTATGAGGCAGATTTGGAATAGCAAGTAACAGAACGTTAAGTTCCTCTTCCACAGACACTAATTCTTCCACAAACTGCTTTTCTTTTTGTTTGCAATCTGCTGTTTGACGCTTTACATCTTCGGCTTCGGCGTTTTTGCCTTCTTTTATAAGGTTTCCGATTTGTTTTGCGAGTTGATTGGCTATGGCTTTCAAGTCATCACTTTCTTTTTGCAGCAGTCTGCGTTTTGCATCCAAAGATATAATTTTATCTATCTTTTCTTCCGCATTTTGAACGTTTTTTACAGCAAGCCGTGCTATTACTTCATTGCGGTTATCCTTTATATAATTGAGTTGTAACATATTATTATTTCGTTATTATCTGTTTTTTGACTTTGCAAAGGTACAAAAATAAATCAATAATACCATTCCATAATACCTTATCCTTATTTTGTATTTCAAAAACTTGATTAAGTATTTCTGAAATCAAATTACAGAAAATTAGAATCAAATTACAGAACGCTAGAATCAAATTACAGAACGCTATAATCAAATTATAGAATTCTATAATCAAGTTTCAGGATTCTATAATCAAATTACAGAACGCTAGAATCAAATTATAGAATTCTGTAATCAAGTTTCAGGATTCTGTAATCAAGTTTCAGAAAATTATAACGTAATTATGTCTGTTTCAAATTAAATTGCAACGGGATGGAAAGACGAAACATCAAATTGCGACCCGCATTTGCAATACCAATCGTGCGATAGCGTGAAGTATATTCAAAATAGCGTACATTGAAAAGATTTGTTACCGAAATATCAAGACTTATGGTTTGATTTAAAGCCCTGAAAGACATCGTAATACCCGCATTCACAATGTCATAATCAGCAGACGGAGTTTCAAAAGCAGATACCTGTCGCTGAGGAAAGGCATACACGTTTTGCAAATAAAATGCCAACTGCTTTATCTTTGAAAATGAGAACGTAGCACTTACTTCCGCTTTGATTTTTTGAGCAGGCATCAGTGGCAAAAAGTCGTTTTGCGAATCCCGACCGAATACACAGTTATACGAAGTCTCAAAATGCAGCCAGTGAAGAGCGTGAGGATGGAAATGCAATGCAGCCTCACCTCCGTAAAGTAAAGCATTGGTTTGCCGATAGTAATAAACAGGAAGGTTATCCATTGTTTCGTTTGACGGATTTAAGAAAATGTAATCGTTAATATGGTTTATGAACGGATTGATTGCAAACTTCACGTGTTCGGAATGATAATCCAACGACACATCAAACTGATAAGCCTTCTCCGTATTGAGATTTGGATTACCTGTTTCAAAGCGATACGTCCCTTCATGCACGCCATAACTGCTTAATTCAAAGGTATTAGGGCAGCGAAAACCCGTTGCAGCCGTTGCTCTCAAAGTAAAATAACTGTTCAAAGTGTGATATACGCCCGTCGAAACAGAAAAGGCAGGATAGGAATGCTCAAAGGCTGAACGGAATACGGAATCATCCTTAACAATATCCGATGTTGATATTTTGCGAACATCAATCCTTGCTCCAAATTGAAGATATGAGTCGTTTTTATAAGAATACTCCGCCATAGAATAAAGTCCTGCTTCAGCGGTAGTTGCATTCGGTATCAGGGTTTCTTCCCCTGCGTTTCTGTTGGTTTGATACATACCCTGCGAACCAAATATGAGCGACAATTTATTAAACTTCGGCAGTTGCAGACGCAAATTATAACTCGCCGTATTGAGCATCATATCAAGTGCTGCTTCGTTTGCATCTTCGTATTCCTGCCTTTGATTGGACATAAAACCTGCATTGAGTTTGATATTTGCCGACTTCGGCAGAAGGAAAGTATTCTCTGTGCTTATAATATGAGTATTAAGTCGTTGGAAAGGTGCATTCATATTTCCGAACAATGATTTTGAAGTTGTGAAAAGCCTTTTTGCATCCTCTTCTTCCGCTTCCGTTAAGCCAAAACACTCATTTAGATATGAATAATTGAGAGAAGAGATTATTTTATTACCGCTATAAGAAAGCGAAGTCTTAAAATCTTTGGTATTAAAGGCTGAATTATCAATCTCGGTGTTGTTCCCATCGTGATAATTCCCGTGATTAGTCAAGCCTGCGTAGATATTATAATGCCATCTGTTGGTTGAGAGTTTAAGTTTTGCCGTATTGTGCCAGCCATTCGTGTTTGTATTGTATTCGGAAGCGGCTTTGGCTTCAATGGAATTTTGTTTTGCGTGAGGCTCTTCGGCAAAAAATATTACGCCACCAAGAGCGTCCGAACCATAAAGAAGAGATGCCGCACCCTTTATAACTTCCACCTGTTCAAAACCTTCCTCTCCAACACCCAAACCATGTTCGTCTCCCCATTGTTGAGTTTCCATTCGCATACCGTTTGCATATATGGCGATACGATTTGCACCCAGCCCGCGAATAAGAGGTTTGCCGATACCCAAACCCGTACTCATATTATCCACACCTGCTATTGAGGTCAGTTTATCTGTAAGTGATACACCCGAATTAGCTATGGAACCGATACTTACCTGCTCTACGTTCATCACATTCTCACCCTGCAAGTGCGAACTGCCGGCTGACACGGTTATTTCCTGCAACTGATGTTGCGAAGGCTCAAGTCTGATGGTTATATCTTTGTTTGTCAGCGGTAAAATCTGCAAATATGTTTTGTAACCGATACATGATATTTGCAGAAGGACTTCCTGTTTTGTGGTATTGAGCGTAAAATGTCCCAAAGTGTCGGTTGATGTACCTGTCTTGCTGTCAGGGAAATACACATTAGCGTATGGAATTGGTGCATTAGTATTTGCGTCCAATACTGTTGCGTTGTATTGAGCCGAAACCTGAAATGCGAGTATCATAAAGAAGGTGCAAAATGTTGAAATGTGCTTATACATAATTACTTTATTATTATAAATGATATTGAACGAGGTTGTAAAAGTACAAAAAAGAATTTGATTGAACCGGAATGCGAAAATCTTTTTCCTGAAACTTGATTATAGAATTTTAGAATCAAGTTTCAGGAATACATAATAAAAAAACAACCCGACAATGTTAATCATCAGGCTGTTTTTATTTGATATAAAAATACTTAAATCTGCTTAATGTCCGCTGCTTGCTCCTTCGGGAACGGCTATTATCTTGCCATGGTCCTTTATAATCATATCATACCATTCCTTACGGTACTCAGGCTGCATTGGAAAAACAGGCTGTCCCTTGCGATAAGGACTTTCTTCAAACTTTCCGTTCTTTTCCTTCTTTATATTGCCATCCACATACTTCACAAGCAAATAATGGCTTAGGTCTTTCCAAACATCAAAAGTTTTTTTCGCCGCATTAAGAGAGAAATTTGTTGCTTCCTTTCGTATTGCTTCATCGTTCAATGCCTTTAATTTCTCATCAAGGTTTGCCGTCATCTTGATAAAGTCTCCTTCAAGCATCTTTTGCTTTGCACGAACATCAACAATCATATCGCAATAACGAGTGTATAAAAAGTTGGAAACCTGATTGAAAAGCCAGAAAGCAGATGTTTCACTGTATGTGGTCATATTTCCGTTGCCTTCCTTAAAACATTCGGGTACTTCATTCAAACAGCCGTACATTGGAACATAAACCGTGGAATACGTATCATCAACTCCAAACCATATAATGCCTTTTGCAGGGTTCGGCATCCAGTTTCTGCTCTGTGCAACAAAGGAAAAACCTGTCTGCTGTGTGGAAGTAGCACGCTCATGTATGTAATCCTTTCCGTCAAAAGTAAAATTCATTGGTCTCCAACGATAAGGACATTTGTAAGGACCTGCACCCAAGTCATTTGTCATGTCCATTGGAGTTCCTTCGTAATGGTCGCGCATCAGTTCCATAACGTCCTGGACGCTCAATTTGTTATCGGGTTTAATCCAAAGCGGCATACGTTCTCCCTTTAAGTCGTAGCCCATTGCGTATTTCTCATATTTAATCATACTTTTGTTGCAACGCAAAAACGCAGCATAAACTCTCGCTTCGCAGCCTCTTGCTCCTGAAAAAGTTAATGGATTGTACGTATCGCTGAAAGAAAAGTCCGCATCCGTACCTGAGTAAAACCCTTTGAGACGTGCAAAACTTATCACATCCTCCGAATACACCACTTCAACCTCAGGGCGAAATATATCTTTAAGATTTTTTGATGAAATGCTTACATAAGAACCTTTTGTCTGCAAAGGAAACTGCGTAATGCGGGCTTGGTTAGCGTGTCCGCTGATATAACCATCGGGGATACGCCTTGCTACCCATACCGCTCCACGTGTCCATTTCTTATCAACCTTACCTTTGCTGTCCAAAACAGGTAATCCCTTACCGATAATTTCCATTATCCATACTTCATCAGGGTCGGATATTGAGAAACTTTCGCCCTCTGAGCAATAGCCATATTGGGCAACCATTTCGGCAATGTTTTTTATGGCTTCACGGGCTGTCTTACAACGTTGCAGGGAAAGGTAAATGAGTGAGCCGTAATCAATCCCTATGTTGGTATCATGGCATTCCTCCCTACCGCCATAGGTTGTCTCGCCGATGGATAAGCCCCACTCGTTGATATTTCCAACCATTGTCCATGTTTGAGCGACCTGTGGAATGCTCACTAAGGGTTTTCCGCTGTCCCAGTCAATCACTTGAAACATAGTGCCTGCGGGAAACATTGCAGCACGTTTGTAATACAGTTCGCCATAAAGAGTGTGTGAATCGGCAGCATAAGTTATCATCGTTGAGCCATCCTTGGAAGCACCCTTTGTAATGAGAAAATTTGTGCAGGCTTCGCTTGTATAAGCCATTGCAAAGGCTGCAACTAAGGCAACCAATTTTAATGTTCTGTTCATATTTGTTCAGTATTTTATTATGTAAATCGGTTGCAAAAGTACAAAAAAAACTAAAAAAACAACCCTTTTCCGTATTTATTTTTTCAATATGACGTTTCAATTTGACGAAACCTAGGTTCTAAAAAAATGAAACCTAGGTTTCGTCAAATTGAAACCTAGGTTCTAAAAAAATGAAACCTAGGTTTCGTCAAATTGAAACCTAGGTTCTAAAAAAATAAAACCTAGGTTTCGTCAAATTAAAACCTATGTTCTAAAAAAATGAAACCTAGGTTTCGTCAAATTGAAACGCCGTTTTAGAAAATTATATGCGAGTTTTGAGGTAATTAAAAGAAATTTTGTACTTTTGCAGCCAAATTTAAGAATTATAAATATGAATAAGACACACAGAAGTCATAGTCCCGTTAATCTATGGAGTGCTAATTTCTCTACTATTTTAAGCATTTCGCTTGTGCTTTTTATGCTTGGCTTTATTATGCTCTTCATTTTCCATGCTTATAACGCTTCAAGGGAATTGAAGGAAAACGTATCCTTTACCGTCTATCTCAACATCGGGTCAAGCGATTTGGACGCTAAGGAGTTAGAGAAAGAGATAAAACGAGAAACCATTGTAAAATCCACTCAATACATTTCCGCAGAAGACGCACGTATTGAAATGAATAAACTGATGGGAGACAACCATCTGCAAGTTTTAGACAGCGTTAATCCGTATCAGGCGTCCATTATAGTAAATCTAAAGGCTGAAGCATTGGATATAACTCACATTAAACGCTTTATCAATAACGTGGAAGCCAAAGATATAGTTGAGATGGTGGATTATAGACACGACCTTATAAGTAATCTCAATTCCACTATATATAATATAGGTATAGTGATTGCCATTTTCTTCCTGTGCCTGTTGTTTATTTCCATCACGCTTATAAATCACACTATCCGCCTGACCATTTATTCAAAACGGTTCATCATTCGTACAATGGAATTGGTTGGAGCAAAGGCTTCCCTTATCCGCAAACCATTTCTTGTAAGGGGATTGATATTCGGGTTGATTGGCGGTTTTGTTGCGTGTTTGCTGTTGGCTGGAGTGGTATGGTGGGTTGGCATTAACTTTGACGGCATTATTCAGGAGAAGTATTATATGATTTATGCCGTGATTGGTGCTGTTGTATGGTGTTTCGGTATTATTCTTTCGTTTTTATGTTCGGTTATTTCGGTCTTTGGCTATATGAATATGCGGGTAGAAAGGCTTTATAAGTAAAAATCCATCTGTTACGGAACGGATTGGAATGAACTAAAACAAAAAAACATTTACATATTATAAGTATTTACAAAATTTATTGTACCTTTGCACGTTCTAAAAAGTAATAATAATAAAATTAAACAAATAAAAAGCAATAATTAAAAATGAATAAGAAAATATTTAATTCATTGAAGGTAATGATAATATCAATTTTCTTTACCTTTATATCGCAGGTTCTTTATGCTGTACCTGCAAATCCAACACCTATAACGGTACGCCAGTCTGACGGAAGGTCTTTAACTCTTATTCTTCAGGGAGATGAGCGTGTTAATTGGGCAAAAACGTTGGATAACTACTCGTTGCTGCGTAATGATGAGGGATTTTGGACGTATGCAGTGCTGAATGACAACGGCGATATGGTTTATTCGCAATATCTTGCCGTGAATAAGGAAGAAAGAACCAAAAATGAAAATTCTTTTCTGGCTACTTTGCCGTTTGATTTGCGTTATAACAAGGAACAAATCAGGATTATGAGAGACCGAGCCGAATTTGCACCAAATCCAAACGAAGACAAATATCCAACACAAGGAACAGTGAAACTGCCTGTTATTTTGGTTCAGTTTCAGGACTTGGCTTTCACCTACACCAATGCGAACTTTCAGAGCCTTGCAACCGACAGTAATTATAACGGAACGGGCAGTGTGAAAGATTATTATCGTGATAACTCGGGTGGAAACTTCTTAATGGATATAGACGTTATTGGTCCTGTTACCATACCTTATAATATGAATCATTTCGGAGGCACAAGCAATATGGACGATTTCTACATTGCTGCCGTTCAAGCGGCTGATGCTCTTGTTGATTTCTCTCTCTATGATAACGATAACGACAATAAAATAGACGCTGTCCATTTTATATTTGCAGGAACGCCGCAATCCTCAACACAAAACCCTAATGAAATATGGCCACACCGCTCTGCAATGTACTCATTGACCGGTTTATATGACGGAATTACTTTTCAATATCAACCATATTCCTGTTCTGCCGAAAAGCGAAGTTCTTCTCAAATGGACGGAATAGGAACCATTTGTCACGAATTCGGACACGTGCTTGGTTTTCCCGACTTTTATGATACCGATTATTCACAATCGGGAGGTGAAGCCGTTACTCCGGGTACATGGGACTTGATGGCAGCAGGATCTTATAACAATAGCAGTGCAACACCTGCCGGTTTGAACGCATGGGAAAAGGCTCTCTGCAACTGGATAACACCTGTTACTCTTACCACAACCCAAGACAGTTTAGTTTTACCTGCTTTGACAAGATCCAACGTTGCATACAAGATACCATTATCTTCAAATGAATTTTTTATGCTTGAACATAGAATAAAGGAAGGCTGGGATACTTACATACCGGGAAGCGGTATGCTGATATTTCACGGAGATAATGCAAAGATAAACGCGTGGCTGTCGTCGGGCAACAACAGTATCAACGTGGATCCAAGCAATAGAGGCTGGTTTATTGAACCTGCAAGCGGCAATTACAATCAAACGGAATCGGCAGCCGCACCTTTCCCCGGTACATCCGGCAATACCAATTACACAGACTACTCTACGCCCGCTTCAACCTTGAAAAACGGAACTGCGACCGGCAAACCAATCACGGAAATAAGATATACCGAAGACACTACCATCGTTTTTAACTTTATGTCCAACTATCCTGCCGTCCAAACCAATACTCAGGTCGCAGGGTCGGTAACCGGTACTACGGCAATCGTTAGTGGTAAAATTATTCACAAGGGTGGCACTGACCCTACGCAGGTTGGCTTTTTCTGGAGCATATATTCCGATAGCGTAAATGCGAATGCCAACACTGTTATCGGCTCTATGTCCAATGACTCCATAATTGCAACTCTTACTTCCTTACCTCCTTCAACCACAATCTACTATCGTGCGTTCGTAACCAACTCTTACGGTACGAGGACGGGCAATCTGAAAAATTTTACTACCCTTAGCGGTCTCGGATTGGTAACTACGGCTGTTGCAACCAACATTGGCGACAACAGTGCTACGTTAGGCGGAAATCTTATCAACTATGGTGACGGCACAGCGGTCGATATGGGAATTGTTTACACCTCTGACCCCAACGTAACGCCGACTTTGAGCGACAACAGCGTCTCTGCGGGCAATACTTCTTTGGGTGCATTTACCGTAAGCGTAAGTGGTTTGCAGGAGTGCGTACGTTATTATTACAGAGCCTACGTTACGACCAACCTTGGTACGAGTTACGGCTCTAAACTCAACTTCCGTACTACTTATCCAGCCGTTAGTAACAACCAAATCAGCGGAGACGAAACCCTTTGTGCGGAAAGCGTACCGACATCGCTCACAGGAACAGTGCCAACGGGCGGTTTGGGAAATTTTACATACCTTTGGCAGCAAAAAGGACGCACAGGCAGCAACTGGATAGCGGCAAACGGTACAAACAATTCGCAGAATTATCAACCCGACGCCCTGATGGATAGCACTTTCTACCGCAGAATAGTTTTTTCAAACGTAACTATAACAGACACAAGCAACACTATTTTGAAAATTGTCAATGTTTCTCGCGGCGGAAGGCTCACAAAACGCATTGGAGACACGATTTCGCTCGGTCAAAGCACAGATACTATTACCTTAAGCGGCTATCGCGGAAACATAATTGACTGGGAACGACAGCATAACGAAGGATTATGGGAAGCATTGGGCAATACGTCAAATAAATACATAGAAACGCCTGACGCCGACGGCACTTACGCATATAGGGTTACCGTTCGTTACGAGCAATGCCCCGTTGGATATTCCGATACCTTGCAGATAGTTATCAAAAGTAACGCTTTGACGGATATAAATGACGTTTCGGCAAGTTTGAACCTGTATCCTAATCCTTCAAACGGCTTATTATCAATCACAAGCGACATAAAAAATAACGCAAACCTGACAATAACCAACGCCAACGGGCAAATAATTTACAAACTCGCCAACATAGATTTGTCAAAGCGGGATTTGGATTTGCGAAACCTTGAAAGCGGAGTTTATGTCCTTATAATAACCACAGAAAATCAGGAGTTTAAAAGACAATTCGTAATAAAAAAATAACAAAACAAGCCATGAACAAAATAATAAACACAAAAAACGCACCCAAAGCCATAGGTCCGTACAGCCAAGCCATACTTGCGGGCAACGGGATGCTTTTTATATCGGGTCAAATCCCCGTTAATCCGCTCACAAACAAGGTTGTAGAAGGAGGAATTGAGGCTCAGACCGAGCAAGTCTTCAAAAACATTGAGGCAATCCTCGTTGAAGCCGGCTATACCTTCAAAGACGTTGTGAAAACGACCTGTTTGTTGAATTCAATGGACGATTTTGCTGCCATGAACGCCATTTACGGCAAATATTACAGCGAAATGTTGCCGGCACGAGCGGCTTATGCGGTGGAGAAACTGCCTATGGGTGTGTTAGTTGAGGTGGAAACCATAGCCTATCGCTCGCCTGAGCCGGCTAGGTTCCTACATTCCAACATTGATTGACGATTTTATGTAATTATCACCCGATTTCAATAAATTTATTCGGGATATGGGGATGTCGTTACGAGGTTTCGTAGCGACATCTCTTTGTTTTGTACGCAGGATTCGCCCGAAAGCCCTACCCTTCCAACCGATTGATTTTCAGAACTCCCGCAGTTGTTAAAAAAAGTCCCGAGATAAATTTAATAACTCCCGGAGTTATTCCAACAACTCCCAGAGTTATTCCAACAACTCCCGGAGTTATTCAAATAAGTCCCAAATTTCTAAAAAAAAGTCCAAGAATTTTTTTAAAAACTCTTGGAATGGATTTTTTTATACCCCCAAAAAATATTTTTTTTGAAGCGTTCTTGAAAATAAGTGCAACTTTTGTGTATAAAAACTCTTCGTATAAATATAAAAAAACTTGGATTAGTTATTTTTTTTAGCCGAAAAGAAGTGTCAAAAAGCAGGTTTTATGATTTTTTTCCCTTGAAAAGGAAAAACAAAACGGCGAACAGACAAGCCAAAACAACGCCCGAACAAACTGAAATCCAATATGGTACGCCAAATCCTTCGGGTGCGTACAATATGTACGAGGTGCAGACGGCTGTCATAAACATTGCCGGAATTAATGTCAGGAGATATGCCTGCGAAACCCCTTTGCGTGTGTCCGAACGCCTTGCAAACCACAGCGTTACAGCCCATAAGGTAAATACCGACAAAGTTTGATTTGACCATGCGAAGTATCGCCACAATATGTCAAAGTTTACCTGTAACAAAACGAAGCACGCCGCAAACAACGGCAAGGCTATGTAAATTCTTTTGAGAAATGATTTCTGTTCAACTTGCAGAAAATCAGACACAATCAAGCGTGCCGACCGTAAAGCCGTATCCCCCGAAGTTATTGGTGCGGCTACAACTCCTATCATCGCCAATGCTCCGCCAAAAACCCCAAGCCACGAATGCGAAATGAGGCTAACTACTTCAGCAGCAGCGTTTGCCGTCTTGGGCAACGAGGCAACGTATTGCTGCAACCCGCCAACAGAGCCGAAAAACGAAGTAGCCGCCGCAGCCCACACCAGAGCAACCGCACCTTCGGCGACCATAGCCCCGTAAAACACCCTTTTGCCGAGTCGTTCGTTGGTTAAACACCTCGCCATCAGGGGACTCTGTGTAGCATGAAAGCCGGAAATTGCACCGCAAGCAATAGATACGAACATCATTGGGAAGATAGGTAAATTTTGTGGGTGCTTTATTGATATGGAATCGGAAATCTCCGGTATCGGAGCGTGATTCCAAAACATCGCAAGCAGGATTCCTACCGCCATAAACAGCAATGCAAAGCCAAAAATCGGGTAAAGACGCCCGATTAACTTGTCAATAGGAAGCAAAGTCGCCATTATGTAATACGCAAAGACGATAACCGCCCACCAAATCGTGTCTATGGACGGAACGATACCGTGTAATAATCCCGCAGGACCCGATACAAAGACCGCTCCCACAAGCACTAACAAAATTATTGTGAAGCCTCGCATCACCTGTTTGACGCCCAAACCAAGTTGTTGCCCGACTATTTCGGGTAAAGACGCCCCACCATTTCTAACAGACAGCATTCCACTGACATAATCGTGCGTTGCTCCTGCTAAAATCGTCCCCAAAACTATCCAAATAAAGGATGCCGTGCCATACATCGCTCCCATAATTGCACCGAAGATGGGTCCCAGCCCGGCGATATTGAGAAACTGTATGAGGAACGCCCTCCACCATGACATAGGTACGTAATCCACTCCGTCGGAATGGGTGTATGCCGGAGTTTTCCGCTCTTTGTTCGCACCGAAAGCCCATTGTACCAAACCTCCGTAAAGGAAATATCCGACAATGAGAACAAGTAATGAAATAATAAAACTGATCATAGAATTTTTTCTTGATTTTACGGCGGCAAAAGTAGTAAAAAAATAACAAAATAAAGGACTTATTTGTTATTTTGGAGGTACATTATGCGGAAAAACTTCAAATAGGCATCTATATTCTTGCGAGAATAAAACGTAGGGTAGTTTTGAATGGATATAATGAAGTGATTGTAATACGATTTGGGAATATCCTTTAACAGATTGTCGTAAATAGCATTATAATACTCCATTGCATGCTCCGTATTGTCAAAACTTCGTATGGAAATAATCTGTTTGCTCATCGTAAAAAGAACAGATGTTGTAGTAAGATTGGCTTCCGCATACAGACTATCGTTGAAATCTTCCACTGCTTTGGTGAGTTGTATTGCATCTATCTTGTCATCGTCATACAAAAGGACGTAGTAATGCTGCATATCCTTGTAACGAAAGACCAAACTCTCGGCATCAAGTATGTTATCTTCAATGACTTTTTTATCTATCTCCGTTTCGGGTTTATCTTCCTGCTCTTTCGGCGTGTCAAGTGTGAGTAAAGGTGTATTATCTCTGTCTTTCACTGCATTGGATGCCGATAAATAATTAGCGCGAAGGTATTGCAACTGCTCATCTATTGCAGGCGTAATCTCGGAAGTGGGATAATTTACAACAATCGTGTTCAATGCTACAAGCAAAGAGTCAATGCCGTAAATTCTTCCCGATGACAATGCCTCCAAATAAAGAAGACGCGGGATATATGCCCCAAAACGTATGCTGTCTCTTGCTTTTTTGCTTTCTGTTATTGCTTGTGCATAATATTTTTTGCTGTAAGAATCATATACTTTGGAGTATAGATTTTCTGCAACGGCATTTGTTTTAGCCATTTCCTTGAAATAATCCGGATTAAGCAGCATTTGAGCAAATTCACTGTCGGGAAACTCGGTCAGAATCTTGTTTTTATAAAAATTAGCGTTGGGATACTGTCCAATTTTATCGTAAATACAATAAAGATGATAGGAAGACGGCAACACTTGCGGGTATTTAGGATAACGGCTCTGCAAGTCCAATAAAGTTATAATGGCTTTTTCGTAATTTCCAAGCCCCTGATAATAGATGTATCCAGCCGAAAGCAAAGCGGCTGCGGTCTCTTTGTTGGCTATTTCCTTTTGAGCATCGGTATAAGGAATGTCTTTGGTGTAATATTCTTTGCTGTTTGGGTCGGAATTCTTTGATAGAGCCTTGCCTTCATTGGAAAGCGAGTCTGCAATGTCGGTAGAGTCTGTATTTTCTTCCATTTCATCAAAATCCATTACGGGATTTTTATCCTGTAATCGCCAATTATCTTCCAGTTCTCTTTTTCCCCAAATACGTTGAAACTCATTACGTCCGGCTTGCAAGGTAGAACTGACATAAAAATACCAGTTGCTTTGAGTATTATATTGATTATAATTGGTCATTGTGCTATTACGAGCAGCCAGTGCGGCATCTTTGGCTTCCTTTTCTGCTTTTTCTTTTTCCTTTCGTTTATTTTCGGCTATCCAACCGTCAATCTTTTGATTTAACTCGGCTTCAGGTAAAGCGGAAAGAGCCATCAGACTGTCCCAACGGGTAATTATACGAAGGTTAGTAACGAGAGAAGTAAGCACTTTTTGTTTGCTTTTCAGATTTTCATAATTTGGATAATCTTTTGGCATAATGGCAAGAGCAGTATCGTAATACATTTGTGCTTTTTCGTAATCAAAAACAATATCATAGTATGTATCGGCAAGTTTTAATGAGGAGGCAATTTTTTGAATGTTGTTATTTTTTGAACTATCTACCGAAAGCACCCACATTTCGCAAGCCTTATCTATATTTTTATCTCTGTAATAAATCTCTCCCAAAGCATAATATATCTGGTCACAGAATTCCGTATTTTTTTTATCCGGCAACATTTTCTCAAGTTTTGATATTATGGATTTGCTTTTTGTTGTTAGGGGGTCATAACACATAGCCAGATTAAGTTTTGAGGCAAATTCCATATCGTAAGACGATGAACGACGGGCTGTTTTGCGAAAACACTGACTTGCTACTTTGAAATCGTTATTGCGTTGATAAATTTGACCTTCTATGAATGTAAGTCTGTTATTCAATTTGCGTTGAAAAATGTTGTAACTTCGCAAATCCATATATTCCAAAGCCTTTGCATTATTGCCCTGTGCCAAACTATTTTCTATATACACCTGATACATAAAATTTCTTATTTGAGCCTTTTTGCCCAAAGGAAGAAATGAAGGACTGCTACCAAGTTTATTACGCACCTGATCAAGTGTTGTTTGTGCCTCCGAATACTTTTTATTTTGTGTTAAAGTCAAAGCAAGCCATACCATAGCCTCATAGTCTTCCTTCCACTTACCAAGCATATAACGAAAAGTGGCTTCTGCTGTTTTATAATCCCGTTGATAAAATGCCGCACGTCCAATAAGTAAATATGCTTCGGGTATCCGTTTGTTTTTCTCAACTCCTCCAATAATCATTGAATGTTTTTGAATAACCTTTGAACCTTTCTCTATGGCTCGGTCTGTATTGCTTTTTATGGACGATGTATCTTTTGATGCACCAAGCCTGTAGACCGGAAGTATCCGCGTAAAGTCATCCTTATGAGTCTTATCCAAAGTAGAAACAGCATCTTTCAACGCCACATTCCCATTCCAATAGGCATTGTAATGAGCAGTGAGAGCGTGATAATTACGATTTAACCACTTGTCTTTATGTGTTGAACAAGAGGATATTAGTATTAGCAATATGAAAATGCTTGTAATATGTATAAAATTTTTCTTCACAAATAATAAACTTTCAAAATGCAAAATTATTGTTTTTTTTTGAATTTTTAGTCATTATATTAAAAATTATTATCTTTGCAGCCGTCATTACGAAATTTATATGAGCAAAAAAAATTATCCTTTTGGACAGGAAACAAACATTTCAACGCAATGCGATAAGAAAATAAGTATTATCGGCATCTGTTCTTCGTTACAGGGATTTGTTTTAGCGGATAAAATTAACCGATTTTTCAATTTTTCTCTGCAAAGAAACAAAAATTTTAATTCGTCATTGGAATGTTTTTATTTTCACAGCCTGCAACATCAGATAACCCTTTTACTCATTGCCAATCAATTCTTTGACAAAGAGAAAATGCCATATAAATCTTTGAAAAACACAGATTATTTTTTCGTTATAATTGGACGCGACCATGCAACCGTATGTAAGGATTTTTTAGAGAAGTTACGAGTTTTCCCTGTGAGCAAAAGACGAAACCAAACGAAAAATAATTTTTTGGATGTTATTTCTTCTAATATTGAAGGTATCAATATGTTACAGACAAAAGTTATTTACACTCAACAGGACGGCAAAAAGACAATCCTGAACAACTTTATACAAGACTGCCTTTACTATAAAGAAGAGATTATTCAGAAGCAAAATATATAAACACAATTTTTCGGAACATTTTCGTGACATCATGAAATGGTTTCGTGATATCATGAAAACGGATTTTTACTTACCGATTAACATACGAGAGACTTATACCGGAAAGAAAGGTGTAAGGGTTAGGTTTGTTTTGATTAAGAAAATAATTTGTACCTTTGCCGCCTGAAAATAAACAAAATACGTGCGTAATGATACTGAAAACTTATTCCAATGCTTTGAACATTAAACAAATGGAGCAGGTTGGAACGATACTTGAACAAGGCGGGATAATCATTTATCCAACCGATACCCTTTATGCTTTTGCCTGCGACATAAATAATGCAAAAGCGGCTCGCCGTCTTGCGACTCTGAAAGGGAAAACATTGGAAAAAAGTCATTTTTCTATCGTTTGTCGGGATATAAGTCAGGTTTCTCAATACGTGAAACCGATGAGCAATGAACAGTTTCGTATTTTGAAAGCAAATTTACCCGGTGCATTTACCTTTGTGATGCGAACATCTCCCAAAACACCCAAAATTTTTCAAACAAAAAAGCAAACTATCGGCATAAGAATACCAAACAATGCCATAACTCTTGCTATTGTGGAATTTTTTGGACGCCCACTGCTCACCTCTTCGCTCTTAAAAGATAATAAAAGTGAAGAATATTACTCCAATCCCGAATTGATAGAGGAAGAATATGACGAAAGGGTTGATTTGGTGATTGACGGCGGGGAAATTTCCAATATTCCGTCCTGCGTGATTGACCTGACGGAAAATGAACCCGAAATAATACGGGAAGGGATGTATCTACCACGTTTCTAATTCGGTATCCTGTTCTTTAACAAAGTTTATGGCTCGGTTTATGAACGACAGAAAGCCACCGGTTGAGTGAAATTCTCTCGAAATAAATTCCGACAACCAACCGTTTTCAATTACATTTTCTCTTTGAATAAAAACATTGCCACCCTTCAACAAAAAAGTTTCCTGCATACCTTTCATAATGCAAAAATCTTTTAATAATAAGTATTTATCGTACTTTTGACCGCGGGGAAAACCGTGAGGAGTTTGCTTCAAAACATTACTTCTGTCAAGTTGAAAAGGCAAAGCCCTCCGCAAAAGTTTATAAAACAGGTCGTATTCGTTGTAAATGTCTTCTCTAATCACTTTCAAATACTTGTTTTCAAGCATATAGGTTCCCGCCGCAAGCAGATGATGTCCCTGTTCGTTATTTTTCTCAGGCTCAATGTGAAAATAATAGCCGCCAAAACCACTTTTCTTTCCGCCCTTGGCGAGAAAAATGCCTATATGATTTTTATACGGGGTTTTGTCTTTTGAAAACCTTACATCACGGTTTATTCGGTAAAGACAGTCCTGCGGCTGAAGACCAACAAGATTTTGATCCCATTTGGACATCCGTTCAATGAGTTGCTGCGTAAGCAATTCCACCTTTTGTTGAACTGTTTTGTATTCTTTTCTGTGTGCGTCAAACCATTCTTTATTGTTGTTTTCACGCAGTTCTTTTAAGAAATCAATTATATAATTCATAACAGTTTATATGTTTTATTTTTTTTCAACAAGCAAAAATTCATTCTGCTTAACGAGAGCAAAATTACTATTTTTTGATAAATAATTCGTAGGTATTAAAAAAAGTTGTACCTTTGCAACCTCAAAATAAAAGTAAAAAATATAAAAAAATGAGGGAAAATGAATACCTTATATTACGTACAGAGAAGGCATTTGCAGCCACTTCCGCAAACTGCGGGGGGGTAACTCGCTGCAAAATAATGCGTTAGAAGCGATTTGTCGCACTCCTACGGGGCTAATTTTTGACTCCTCAAAACACAACATTTTTTACTCCAACATATCTTCCCACAACATAAATTTTATCACAAACCATTTTGACAGGTTTCCGCACATTAGCGGAAGTATGCCAAAGCAATCGGACAAGTTTCCGCACATTAGCGGAAGTATGTCGAAGCAATCGGACAAGTTTCCGCACATTAGCGGAAGTATGTCGAAGCAATTAGACAAGTTTCCGCATATTAGCGGAAGTATGCCAAAGCGCTCCGACAGACTTCCCGACCTTTCGGGTGATATAAATAGAATAAAAATTAAATTAAATTATATTATTAAATACCTTATTATATGAAAGTAAAACATTTATTATTAGGAATGGCATTTGTTGCTTCAATAGCAGTTTTCACGGCATGCAATTCTGTTGAAAATGATGCAAAGAAAGCGGCTAAAATGTATTATGAATATCATCAAAGCGAAAATAGCGATGAAGCATATTCACGATTGAAAGAAATGCAATCGTTTCAAAAAAAGTTGTATTCAAAATATACAAAAAAAGAAAAGGAAGAATTTGAACGTCTTGTTCAGCAAGAGTTGAAAAAGATTGTCACTAAAAAAGGAAATAAAAGTAATTTATCAAATTTAAAAGATTAAGAATATGAGTAATTGTACAAAATGTGGTGCAGAATATAGCGAAGGAACAAAGTTCTGCCAAAAATGTGGAAATAAACTTCAAACAGAAGTTATTGAAAATCCTGTGTGTCCAAGATGCAAAAAAGGTTATCCAACAGGTGTAATGTTTTGTGAGAATGACGGCACAAAATTAGTCTCCGTCGACCAGATGATACCAAGGTGTAGTAAGTGCGGCAAACAATATGGTGCGGAAACAAAATTCTGCCCTCTTGACGGAGGCAGAATTGTTACAGGAATACAAGACAATTCTAATGATATAGTTACAGATGTTTCCAAAACCATAAACAATGTTCTTGACAAACATTTGGGAAAAGTAGAAAAATGGCATGGTTTTGTTACCTTTTGGACTATTCTGTCTATTGTTGTTAATGCTATTTTGTTTATAATTGGATTGACGTTGATTTCACCTTATCAAAGTGCAGGATTTTACATTTCCCTTCTTTGCGGAATGGTCAATATTGCGGCTCTTGTTATGTTATTAAAAAGACAAAAACTTGGTTTTTGGATATTGGCAGGTTCAGCGGTGTTTAACTTTGTTTGTTTAATTGCAAGTTTAGGAGGAGGTGGTCAAGCAGTGTTTGGTCTATTTTCTATTGCTATCTGGTTTGGTATTCTGCAAATAAAATGTGATGGAGTAACGGCTTGGCAAACGCTTAAATAAATATGTTTAATAATTAAAATAAAAGATATGTATTGTAATAAATGTGGTCATAATAATGACGGGAATGCACAGTTTTGCGGAAATTGTGGAGCAAGTTTGAATAATGTTGCTCAATCAGAGAATCAACAACAAACACAACAAAGAAATGTTCAGAAACATTCATCAAAGAAAAAGAAATCTGCTTTGCTGTGGATTATTGGAATATGTGTTGTTGTTTTAGGAGGGATTGTTTTTGTCTTTTCATCTTTAACAACACCAAAAGAAAAACCTATGAATGAAAAATTGTTTGAAGCACTTCAAAACTTTAATCAAGGAAGAAGTGCGTACAAGCAATTTCGTGAATGTTTTGATAAAATAGTAGATGAAAAAGAAATTAGAAACTTTTTTAATGAAACTATTGAAGATGGTAGAAGACATGGTGTTGTTTGGGCAAATATTTCAATAATAGATACTTTAAGTATTGATTTTCAGAAAAATGGTAAAGATATAAGTTCTAATGCCTTAATTTTGAATATAGAAAATTCTACCACAGATTATACGAGCCTTACTATTTATTATTTATTGTTAGATAATGAGTATAAAATTATTGGTATAGCAGATAATTGGTCAAGAAACCCAAATTCTGATATTCCTTATGATAGAATAAAAAGTTCATTGAATGAGTTTATTGAATTTTATAATGATTCTTTTGAAGATTATATTATATTAGATTAAATTAATAATATATTTTCCAAGATGCAATTTATCAAATTCCAATTTCAAACAAAAGTATACAAACATAGATTATGAAGTGCAATAAATGTAATTTTGAAAACACAGGCGGTTCGCAATTTTGCGGCAATTGTGGAGCAAGTTTGCCGCAAATAAAACCAAAGAAAAAGAAAGGTCGTGGTTGGTTATGGGTTGTACTTATTTTAGTATTACTTGTGTTGGGTATTATTATATTCATGATTACTACACAAGGACAAGGAGGCAGTAGTTATAATAATAGTTGGAATAACAATGATTCCAACTATGAATACTCCGAAAATAATGATAACCGCAGTTCCAAGCGTTCAATATCTATTGAAGAAAAGATAAAGATAGATTTGGTAGGACAGGCTATTTTAGAGCCAACGCATGAAAAGTTTCGCAGCAGTTTTAATGTTTCTTCGCAAGACGAGGTTACAAGTGTTTCAATATACGGCACTGAAAACATTAGCAACGGCACAAAGTATTATGCAAAATTGAAGTTACAGGGAAATGCAAACGAATATGTTGCCGATGTTGTACTTACCTATATTGAAAACAATGGCGAAAAAACTTTGCAGAATATTGAAAGCAAAGGCTTGGATATTGTACCAACGGGAAATTATAAGGATTGTATTACAATAAAGGCTGAATCTTGTGGCTTGTTTATCCAATGCTTATATGCTTACAATAATTGTAGTGTTGCGTTAGTTATTGAAGGAAAGTATTGGGATAAGTATAAAAAAGAATGGGTTCATTATGCAGTAGAAGTTCCATCAAATGGAAATGCTATGTTTCCTACTAATTACAAGTCTACTGATACTGATTACAAAATAGAAAGAATAGAACGTCCTTAAAATAGATTGAACTAAAAATAAATCCCGATAACGAATATGTTGTCGGGATTTGTTGTGTTAAAATTATACTACGTTTTACCGTATCACAGCATCTATACCGGGAAGCGTGCCGTTTTCTATATATTCCAGCATTGCTCCTCCACCTGTTGAAACAAACGAAACTCTATTACCAAGATTGAACATATTGATTGCCGCCACCGAATCTCCTCCTCCAACAGTTGAAAAAGCCCCTCTGTCTGTTGCTGCTGCTGTTGCTTCGGCTATGGCTTTTGTGCCTGCTGCAAAATTACTCATCTCAAACACTCCCATAGGACCATTCCAAAGTATTGTTTTGCTTTGAAGAAGCACTTCCCAAAAAATAACAGCCGAACGCTCACCTATATCCATTCCCATTCGGTTATCGGGTATTGCATCGGCACTTACCGTCAGCCTGTCTGCATCGTTGGCAAACCTGTCAGCAATAACTATATCCGCAGGCAAGTAAATTTTTACTCCTTTCTCTTGAGCCGTCCGTAGAAAATCATTTGCTATCTCTAAACAATCGTCTTCACAAAGCGAATTACCGATATGTTTGCCCTGTGCTTTCAAAAATGTGAATACCATACCACCCCCGATAAGTATATTGTTGGAAATAGATAGAAGGGATTTAAGAATGTTGATTTTAGACGATATTTTTGAACCTCCTATAACAGATGTGAAAGGTTTTTTCGGATTTTGCATCAACTTTTTCAAATTAGTAACCTCATATTCCATAAGAAAACCAAAATATTTGTTATCAGGGAAGAATTTTGCCAGCGTACAGGTAGATACATGATTACGATGTGATGAACCAAAGGCATCATTGATATAGCAATCTCCAAGTTTGGCAAGACGTTGTGCAAATGCTTCATCACCTTTGGTTTCTTCCGAATAAAAACGAATGTTTTCCAGCAACATAATCTCACCCTCTTGCAGATTGTTTACCATATCTAAAACTTTATCATCAAGCAGTTCCGACAGAAAATGAATCTTTCCGAGCAACGGTTTCAGGTAATCTGCAACAGGTTGCAGGGAATACTTCTCATCAAAACCTTTGGGTCTACCCAAATGAGCAATTAGTATTGTTTTTGCTCCGTCAGCAACAAGTTTTTTGATTGTCGGCAACGATTCCATTATGCGGGTATCGTCTGTTATTTGTCTGTTTTCATTCAGGGGTACGTTGAAATCAACACGCAACAGCACCCTTTTACCTTTAAAGTTAATGTCTTTTATACTTTTCATTTCTTATAACTTATTTTAAGGAATTATTATATGTAATGTTTTTTCTTTTATGGTTAAATTTATATTACCTTCTATCTCCGAATATTCCCCGTCTATGTTTATACCTGTAACGGTTTGGGATAAAATTCGTACCTGTTTAGCCTTATATGTTTTTACATAGATTGAATGGTCAAACATCTTGGTAAAAAGCAAATTTGCTACGAATGGCAGAAGTGTTATAGGTATTTTACGTACGCATATCACATCAATATATCCGTCTGTTAGGCTTGCAGAAGGAGCAATTATAGTGTTATAGCCAAACTGATTAGAGTTTGCAAAACAAATAAACAAAGCCTCTGTTTCTAACGGAGTGCCGTCTATTTCCAATACATAATACTTTGGTTTGTAAAACGGGTAACGGGAAGCAATGATTTGAAAATAGGTATTAAAACCTCGTGTTTTTGTCTTTGCAAATTCTTTTGCCACCAAAGCATCGAAACCTATGCCCGCAATACTGGCACAAATAGTATCATTCAGCGTAATAGTATCAATATAGATTGATTTGTTGTGATTGATTGCCTGTATTGCCTGATTGATATTTAGCGGTATTTTTAGAGTTCTTGCTAAACCGTTACCACTTCCTGCGGGTATAATAGCAAGTTTTATATCTGTATTTTCTAATCCTCTCACGCAGTCATTAATAGACCCGTCACCACCAACGATAGCAACAATATCGTAATTTTTTCGCAGAGCAACACGCAAACACATAGCCGTTGCATGATGAGCATACTTTGTGTAAGCAATGTCAAAGGAAAATCGCTCTTTGTCAAGCGTTTCTTCAATAGCAAGTTCCGCTTTTTTCTGTTTTCCCACACCCGAAATGGGATTGATTATAAAGAGTATTCGTTCTTTTTTATCCATAATTTCGTTGATAAGCGGTTGCAAAAATACAAAAAATATGTACTTTTGCACTCATAAAACATTTACTTGATGAAAGATTATTTGAAAGACATTCATTTGATAAACTTTAAAAACTTCTCCGATTTTAAGGAAAGTTTTTACAGAATCAACTGTTTTGTGGGAAAAAATGGGGTTGGAAAGACCAATATACTTGAAGCCATACATTATTTGGCATTTTGCAAACCATACTTCAGTCATAATTATGAAGAAGAGAGTATCAAATTCGGTGAAAATTTCTTTGCAATTCACGGGAATTATGGTTCGGACGGAGGAGAGGTTTTTACAAAGTTCTCCTGCATATTAAAGGCTGATGAAAAGAAAAAGTTCCGTGCTAATGACACTGCTTATCAACGACTTTCCGACCATATAGGGACTATTCCGTTAGTTGTTGTGTCTCCTGCCGACCAGATATTGGTTAGCGGCGGAGCGGATTTTCAAAGAACCTTTTTGAATTACACACTCTCTCAATGCGACAGGGAGTATTTGGAAGCACTTAAAGACTACAATAAAGCACTTGAAATGAGAAACAGATTGCTCAAAAATGCCCAGATAGAGCGTGTGTTTGATAATACTCAGTTAGAAAGTGTAGATTATTTGCTTTCTCTTTCCGGCAACAAAATCAGAGCAAAACGGCAAGAGTTATGTGATAAACTGCGTGAGAGTATTAAGGTTTATCATAAGTTATTGTCGTGCGAGAGTGAGGATGCGGATTTACTTTATGAGAGTATTGAAACCGACGACTTGTTTTCGTTATTACAGATGAATCTTAAACGAGACCTCATTACGGGCTATACCACCGCCGGAGTGCATAAAGACAGACTCAACCTGACTATAAACGAACACAAAGCAAAACATTTCGCATCCCAAGGACAACAAAAATCACTCTTGTTGTCATTAAAACTCGCCCAGTTTGATTACGTATCCGACCGAAAGGAAGGAAGAAAACCCATATTGTTGTTGGATGATATTTTTGATAAGTTTGATTTCGAGCGGGTTTGTTCGTTGTTAAATCTGCTTGTCGGTGGGGAAAACCGAACGGAAAACAGTTCTTTCGGACAGATATTTATTACCGATACACATCTCAATCGTGTTGAGGAAGTGTTCAAAAGAACCGCCGACACTATGAATAATTTTTCCCCTGAGGACGTGAATATACGCCTTCTTAACTAATAGTTCGCCAATTGGGGGAAAGTTCTCGCCAATTGGGGGAAAGTTGTATTTTTATAGCGTAGATGTTTTTACAACGCGGTATTCATTTAAGATATTTCGGAAGGTTTCGGATACCGTTAGGATTGATTCCGCCCTGTAAGCATTGGTTCCGGCGAAACAGAAGCCTTTGTCCAACTTCCCGTAGTAAGCATTCAACAGAGCAAGCATTATACAATAGGGACTGCTCTCAATGTTGCACGTCTTTATACATTTGTGTATGCAACGGACGGGATGTTTATGCCCCGCAGCAACACTCTCTAAAAACGTGTTCTTAATAGCCCTCCCCGGCATCCCGACAGGACTTTTAATGAGGATTATGTCTTCCGCCTTTGAGTTTATGTATGCCTGCTTAAAGGCTATGGAAGCATCACATTCCGCAGTAGTTACGAACCTTGTGCCGAGTTGAACCCCCGATGCCCCAAGTTTCATTATCTTAAAGATGTCCTCTCCCGTATAGATGCCGCCTGCCGCTATCACGGGGACGGACTTTGAAAACCTTTGTTCATAGTCCTTTACAACGGAAATAACCTGCGGCAGAACGGATTCCAAGGCAAAGTCAGGGTTCGTTATGTCTTCTATCCCGTAGCCGAGATGCCCCCCCGCTTTGGGACCTTCAACCACAATAGCATCGGGAACATAATCATAAGTCGCAGACCATTTCTCACAGAGTATTTTTGTAGCCCGAGCAGACGATACTATAGGCACTAATCGGGTTTTATGATTCTCAACGGATTCTCCCAAATAACTCGGTAAATCCAACGGCAAACCCGCTCCGCAGAAGATTATGTCAGCCTGTTCTTCAACAGACGTCCTTACCATATCCGCATAATTAGAGAGTGCAACCATAATATTCACGCCGATAATACCTTTGCTCTTTGATTTTGCTTTTCTTATCTCTGTTTTTAGTCCGTAGATACAGGCATCCAAATAATTACTCGCTTTGTTCATATAATACAGCCCGAGACCTGCTGCGGATATAACTCCGATACCTCCTTCGTTCGCTACGGCGGCAGCCAAACCCGAAAGTGAAACTCCTACTCCCATGCCGCCTTGGATTATCGGATGTGTGGCGATTTTGTCGCCAATGATTAATTTATTCATTTTGCAAAGGTACAACAATAAAACGGATAAATAGACTTTTCCGACAAATAAATATAAAATAAACATTTTTGAGGCAGGTTTCACTACTCGGAAATATAAACTTAAAACAACTGTGGCAAAACTTAAAACAACTGTGGCGAAACTTAAAACAACTGTGGCAAAACTTAAAACAACTGTGGCGAAACTTAAAACAACTGTGGCGAAACTTAAAACAACTGTGGCGAAACTTAAAACAACTGTGGCGAAACTTAAAACAACTGTGGCGAAACTTAAAACAA
>JAISTG010000097.1 GCA_031272705.1 Bacteroidales bacterium
TGCAAAAACTCCAAACCTTCCAATATCTGTGTCAATAGGCTTTGCTTCTGCTCAAATGTAAGACTGCCGCTCCTGAGCAACTGATTCAAATTGCCCTGCTCGTAGTACTGCAAAATACCAAAGTCATATTCCCCGTCAAAAGAAGAAAAGGAATAGCATTCTTCATAACGGGCTATGTTAGGGTGAGCGGGTAACTGACTTACCATCTCTACTTCCTTACGTAATCGCAAGGATTCTACATCACCAACGGGCGAAACTTTTATGGCTACCCACCTGTCAAGATAAGTATCATAAGCCTTAAATACTTTACCAAATCCGCCTTCTCCAAGTTTATCGGCATTTATATCGTAGGTATAACGCCGTTGGAACTCCTGTTGAGTCATAATTTATTATATTTTAATTATTTTGTTTTAAGACAATTTAAGAAGTCTTTTTCCCTTATTTAGGGGATTGCAAAAGTACAACTTTTTTTTCATATACAAAAATTTGCAGTTTTTTTGTTAGTGTTTCACTTTCGGTGGTGGCTGTACAAAAGAAAGATTATCTCTATGAATAAAATACTAATGAAATCAACTTATAATTGTCTAAAACTTTATTTTGTGGAAATTTTATATCTTTGCAACTTCATAAACAGGAATTGAATATAAATGAATGCAAATAATATAGAAATAATGTCGCCTGTGGGCAGTTACGAAGCCTTGATGGCGGCAATAGAAGCAGGTGCGAGTAGTGTATATTTTGGAGTTGGTCAATTGAATATGCGTTCTGCTTCGGCAAATAACTTTTCCATTGACGACCTTCGGCAGATTGCTTGCATTGCACAAAAGAATAACGTCCGTACGTACCTGACTCTTAACACCATAATTTACGATGACGAACTTACATATATGAAAGAAGTTATTGACTCTGCAAAAGATAGCGGTATTACGGCGATTATTGCTTCCGATATGGCGGTTATTGCTTATGCACGTTTGATTGGCGTTGAGATACATCTTTCTACGCAGTGCAATATCACTAATCGGGAGGCTGTACGTTTTTATTCGCAGTTTGCGGACGTGATTGTAACGGCACGGGAATTGAGTTTGGACAAGGTAAAAGCAATAACGCAATGGATTAAAGACGAGAATATTATGGGTGCATCGGGCAAAGACCTGCTGCAAATAGAATGTTTTGCTCACGGGGCTTTGTGTATGGCTGTCAGTGGCAAGTGTTACATATCGTTAGACAATGCAAACAAGTCCGCAAACCGCGGTCAATGCCTCCAATTTTGCAGAAGACCGTACAAGGTTACGGATATGGACGGAGGAACGGAACTTATGATTGACAATAAGTACATTATGTCGCCCAAAGACCTGAAAACAATAGATTTTTTAGACCAAATCCTTGATGCAGGAGTGCGTGTGCTGAAGATAGAAGGCAGAGGCAGAAGTCCGGAATACGTTAAAATCGTTACCGGAGTATATAAACAGGCTGTTGATGCGTACTTTAACGGCACTTGGAGTAAGGAAAAACTTGCCGAATGGAACAAAGAATTGGGCAAAGTCTATAATCGCGGATTTTGGAACGGCTATTACTTGGGTCAAAAGGAAGGAGAATGGGCAGTAAAATATGGTTCTCAGGCAACTACAACTAAGATATATGTAGGGCTTGTTACGAATTATTTTGCCCGAATAGGCGTTGCCGAAATCAAAATGGAGACAGGAGAATTGCAGGTTGGTGATAAAATTTATATAATGGGCGTTACAACGGGGGTTTATGAAGATGTGGTGAGCGAAATCAGGGTTGAATTGCAGTCGGTTGAGCGTTCGGTGAAGGGGGAAATGTGTTCCGTACCAACAAAAAGCCTTGTTAGACGCGGTGATAAGGTGTATCGCATAGATGAAAAAAAAGAATAATTTCCTGAAATCAAATTACGGAATTTTAATATTGCGATGACGGCAAAGACAATCTAAGTCCGACGCATACAAATCAATCATTAAGAAGAAGGAAATAAGAACATATTGAGAAACAATAAAGTAAAAGCCCAATAGAAATGTAATCTGTCGGGCTTTCGTTTTATTTTGTACTTTCCGTCTTTGCATTTATGTCTTCAAGGTCAAGAATAGCATTTCTATCCTGTTCTACGCCTGCCGTATCACATCGTTTCATATAATTCATAATCTCTTTTGCCGCCACAGAATCCCTATTCATTTTGTTGTAACAATAATACAAAATCCTTACAGGGTCATAACACAAAGGCTTCATCTCAATACAGCGTTGCGACCAAAAGATTGCCGAATCCGTAACACCATAATTATAATAGTAATTACCAAGACGATACTCCCTTAAACCATAATACGGATTGGAATTGTCGCTTAACAAGAGGTCAATAGCCTTTCTATACTGCTGTTTTGCAGGAAGATTGAATCGTTTTATGTTAATGATGGCTATGGAAGCATTATTTACCGCTATGGGTTTGCAATTCTCGTCTATATTTGGAAGGAACGGCATACGCTTCAGCCATTGTTCAAAACTGTAAGCATATTTCTTATTACCATTATTTTGTAATACTCGTTGCTTTTGGCGTATGGACGACACATAATGATTTCCCTCAATGTACAAAACAGGTATCATAAGTATAAAAAGCAATATCAATATCATAATACTGCGTTTGCGAGCCATAGCCCTATCTCTCACAATAACAAGAGTCAGCATTGCAATTCCCAAAGCAAAATACAACTGACAGGAAGCACGTTCGGCAGGAAAGTTAAAAAAGGAATCGTTAAAGTAAATCAAAAAACAGAGCAGTGCCGTAAAGGAAAGCCATCGCCAATACTCATCGTACCTTCGTCCAAAGGCATATCGCAAACTCAAAACAAACAAACAACTCGCCAACAGCAAATAAGACAACAATCCAAGCACACCTAATTCACTCCACATCTCCAAATAATCATTGTGAGCGTGGTCTGAAACAATCCATCCTGTTTTTTTGGCGGCTTCCTCCTTCATTATGGCAAGTTTATGATTACCAATGCCGTAACCCAACAAAGGTTTGTCCTTTATGATAGCCCAAGTGTTGTGCCAAATCTTTAATCTGCCTTTGCTGTTACCTTCGGCTATGGATTCAAAACGGGAATTGAGCGTATATTGATTGACATTTTGATGTGTTGCAAAGTGATTGTAATTGAACTCTATAAACCAATCACCGGCGAAAAAGCCCAAAAGAGCAACACCAACCACTATTAAACGCTTCCATATTTTACGTTTATACCACAGAATGAAGGTAGTAAGAGCAAGCAGTTGCAGTATCAGCCCAATGAAACTTGACCTCGTAGAAAGGATTACAAGACAGAACGTTATGAGAAAAACAAGTACCAATGCAAACCATCGCCATAATTTTTTGAAATTATAAAAGGCATAAAACAAAAAAGGCAATTTGAACAGCAGAGCAACGGAAAAAATGTTTTTATTGCCGTAACATCCGTTCAAAAGCAGGTTATCACGTTGATTTTTATACACTTCGCACCAGTAATACGGCACTATACATTCCAGAACATTTATTGCCGCAATCCAAACCGAAATTTTAACAATCCAATCAAAAGATTTGTTATCCTTATCCATTATAAGACAGGTAGTTAAAGCACAAATAAAAACTATAATCCAACGGTTCAACACGGCAATACTTTCAATCATATTCACAGATTGAAACATTGATGCCACCATAAAAAGAATGAGCAGCATAAATAGCAGAAAAGGTGCTGTGCGTAAGGCTTTTATGTTTATACGTTCCTTTTTCATTGCGATAAAGAAAAGAAAGCCGATAGCAAACACATCAAATAGTGCCATCAACCAGTGTCTCAATGAAGTAACGTCAAATACTAACAACGGCGGCACAAGTTGCAGCAGAAGCAAAAAGCAAAGTAATATCCTGATTCCCTGTTTCATACAATAATATCCATATTTTATTAGCCTTAAACGGCGTTGCAAAATTACGAAACTTAATTTGAATATGCTAAAATTTTGTTTCATTTTCACAAATTGGCATTCTGTAAAGCGAAAACGAAGGATGCAATTTCTATCTCTTGATTACGGAAAATTAGAATCAAATTACAGAACGCTAGAATCAAATTACAGAATTCTAGAATCAAATTCTAGCGTTCTGTAATTTGATTCTAATTTTCCGTAATCAAATTTCATGAAACGGAGAGATAGTTTCCAAAAAGCAAACCGCAGAAATACATATCTGTTTCTGCGATTTGTGCGTTGTATAATAATGGTTTAGTAAAACTATTTAGCGAAATTTACCGCTCTTGTTTCTCTTATTACCGTTACTTTTATCATTCCCGGAAATACCATTTCGGTTTGAATTTGCTTTGAAAGGTCAAAAGATAACTGACTCGCTTCCGCATCGCTTATCTTTTCGGCAGAAACCAACACTCGTAACTCCCTGCCCGCTTGAATTGCATAGGTTTTCATTACTCCGTTGTAAGACATTGCCAACTCTTCCAACTTGTTTAACCGATTGATGTATGCCTCAACTACTTCGCGTCTTGCACCCGGTCTTGCACCCGAAATAGCATCACAAACCTGAACAATAGGAGCGTAAAGGCTTTCCATCTCGGCTTCATCGTGGTGAGCACCAATCGCATTGCACACTTCGGGTTTTTCTTTGAACTTTTCGGCAAGTTTCATTCCTGCAAGAGCATGAGGAAGTTCGGGTTCATTGTCGGGAACTTTGCCTATGTCGTGCAGAAGTCCTGCTCTCTTTGCTATTTTTGCATTAAGACCGAGTTCGGAAGCCATTGTAGCACAGAGATTAGCCACTTCACGTGAATGTTGTAAAAGATTCTGTCCGTAAGATGAACGATACTTCATTTTACCGACCATTCTAATCAATTCCGGATGAAGATTAACTATACCCAAATCTATACATGTCTTCTTACCTATTTCAGCTACTTCCTGTTCTAACTGCTTACGGGTCTTGGTAACAACCTCCTCAATACGTGCAGGGTGAATACGTCCGTCCGTTACTAACTTATGCAACGACAAACGTGCAATTTCACGCCGTACAGGGTCAAAACAGGACAACAGAATTGCATCAGGAGAATCGTCTATTATGATTTCAACACCTGTCAAATTTTCTATTGTACGGATGTTACGTCCTTCACGACCAATGATACGACCTTTTATTTCCTCATTTTCAAGATTAAAAACCGTAACAGTATTTTCTATTGCCACCTCTGCTGCTGTGCGTTGAATGGATTGAATAATAATTTTCTTGGCTTGCTGATTTGCTGTCAGTTTTGCCTCTTCCACTATGTCCATAATTTTACCTGCAGCTTCGGAACGTGCTTCATCTACAAGTGTTTCCATAAGTTGTTCTTTTGCTTGAGCGGCTGATAATCCCGCTATTTGCTCCAACCTTTCCACATTTTGTCGATAGGTCTTTTCTACTTCCTGCTGACGTGCCGCAAGCCTTTCCTGCTGGCGTGTAAGATTGTCTTTGGCAATGTTATATTCATTATTTTTCTTTTGAAGTTCCTCTATTTTTTGCGATACCGAACGTTGCTGCTCTTTGATTTTTTGTTCTGTTTGAGCAATCTTGTTATTACGTTCCTGTATCTGCTTTTCGTGTTCGGATTTCATTTGAAAGAACTTTTCTTTTGCAGCCAGAAGTTTTTCTTTTTTAATAATTTCAGCCTTTTCTTCTGCTTCCTGTAAAACTTTCAGGCTTCTTCTTTGCAGTTTCTTTGTGAATATGGTTGTGGATACTAAAACTCCAACCCCCAAACCAACAATTCCTGCGATAATACTTACTACTACTGTACTCATTTTGTGTTAAATTATGTTATTTTATATGTTAGTTAAATTGCATCCGTTATTAACTTACGCAAAACAAAAAAAGAACTGCACCAATCAATAAATGGAGTTAGGTCAAACTCCCGATAATTACGTTTTGAGTGCCATGTGTATCAAACTTCTACCGCCGTATTCCTGCGAACACGGATTTCCGAAGAAATTGAAGCCTGTTTTCCCCACCTTGAGCCTACTCGGTTCGTGTTTAGTGTTGAGTTTGCAAACTGTTTTACTGAATTGATGCAGCTATAAGTTTTTATTTTTATTTCAAAGAACTAATTACATTATTGGCTTTTCTTCATAATCAAGTTGTTGGTCCAACATATTGTCAAGTTTTTCAAGTGTATGTATAACTTCATCATCCTTAAAATTACGTTTTTGTTCCACCTTGATATATTGTGTTACATATTCTAATAGCACCATCGCCAATAAATCCTGTTTATCCTTATAAGCATATAGTTGAGCATAAGCATCCAGTTTTTCTTTGATAAGACTTGAAGCCCGACGAAAATTAACCTCCTCATCAGGTTGAGATTTTACCTTGTACTTTCTTTCTGCTATTGTTATAGTAATGGGTAACAATTCGTTTATTTCAGTCATTATCACTTGTTATTAACATTATACATCTGTCTATCTTACGCACCAATTCGTTTATTTTTGCTTTGCTTTCGGTTATTTCCGAATGCGTTATTATTTTACCTATATTTATTCCTTTTATTTTTTCTTCTAATTCGTTATTTACTCCTTTTATTACGTTTAATTGATTTTTCAAAACGGAAATTTGATATTTCAGTGCTGAATTTTCTATATTCAAACTGTTTCTTTGTTCAACAATTTTTCTTGATTTATAGTCTATTGCAGCTAAAAGTACATCTAATTTATCCATCTCAAATCTCAATTAAAGACACTGCAAATTTACACAATTTATTTGAATCAACAATCAAAAGAGGAAAAAAATAAAAAAACTTTTCCAACTGCGGATTATGAGAATAAGGAAATCATTATCATTATTTTTCTTTTTAACCTTATAAAACCGTTCTTGCAGATAGTTAAAAGTCATGTTGAAATAGTAGAGACTTTTGTGAAATTGGGTTTAAGGGACAAAAAAGTTAGGAAGATATTTTGCACAATCATCCATACAAGTATGAAACTCTTTCATACAAGTATGAAACCTCTAAATCACTATTTTTAGGTATTGGTCGGCATTGGAAAAGGCAGTACTTTTGCAACATCAATTTTGATAGGGTTTATATTAAATTTTTCTTGGAAAGTAATAGCCATTGCTTCCAACATGAAGTAGGGAGCAGCAAAATAAGTAAAATATTTACGCTGTCTCCCACTTTTTGTAAAAAATAACTACTTTTGCAGAGTCAAACAAATAGAAAATCTTATGATAAAATATAGTCCGCTTGATTTGATGAGCGATTTGATTACGGGAAATTACATGATGCTTAACATCTTAAGCCGCTTTGCTATGCCTCTTGGAACGGGACAAAATACAATTCGGCAATTTTGTGATAAAAACGGAGTAGATACGGATACTTTTTTACAGATTGTAAATATTGCTGTTGATGATTCTCAGGAGAAAATAATAAATCTTAACCTTCATTTTCCGACTCTGTTGAGGTTTTTAGAGAATTCCCATCTTTATTTTAGAGAATTCAGGCTACCACTTATCGGTACAAAACTTAAATCTGTGCTTAACAGTCAAAATTCCGCTATTAACAAGTCAATAATGAATTATTTTGATGAATATCTAATAGAGGTCAATAAACATTTTGATTATGAAGAACGCAAGGTTTTCCCTTACATAACAGCATTGATTAACAATACCAACAGCCATAATTACAGTATATCCGTTTTTTCCCGTCAGCATGACCACGTTGAATTGAAGTTGATGGAATTGAAAAACATCATAATACAGTATTATCATCTTCAAACAAGTTATGAATTAAACGATGTTCTTTTTAATATATTTGTTTGTGCGGAAGACCTGCAACTGCATAATGATATAGAAAATCGTTTGATAGTTCCAACGATAGCCGAAATAGAGCGAATAAAATGATTACAAATCACAAAACACGTATTGCCGTAGCAGAACCTTCATTTATTATAAGGTCGGGAATTATTGCAACTTTGAAACGGTTCACTTCGTTATCTATAGAGGTTTATGAAATTTCCGAAATGGAAAATTTGGAATTATTACTTATGACACACACACCCGATTTACTGATAGTTAATCCTGTTTGTATGGACAGTCATACATTAAGTTTGTTCAAGCGAAATCCGCGTCTGCAAGCCATTAAATACATTGCACTTCAAACATCTGTTATTAACATTAGTCTATTAAAACATTTTGACCAGATTATAAGCATAATGCATAATGTGGAACAGATTAGAGAAATTGTGTATAAACTCATCATAAGTTCTGACAATGAAGATACACAAGCATTAAGTGAAAGAGAAAAGGATATAATAACAAGTATAGCAGAAGGTTTAACTAATAAGGAAATTGCGTATAAACTCCATATTTCAATAAATACCGTTATGACTCATCGTAAAAATATAAGTAAAAAATTAAATATACATTCTACCGCAGGCTTAATCCTGTATGCTGTTGCTAATCACTTAATTGAAACAAATTAAAGAATAAAAAAAGCACTTTGGTATGAAATTTGCTATTATTTTTGTGAAATTGTAAAATAATGTTTTAATAAAAAGATATGATTATGAACTTAAAAGAAAAAATCGGACAAGTAATGGCAATAACTCTTTCAATGACAGGGTTTATTACATTGCTGAACAGTTGTAGCACAGGTTTCTATTCCTATGGCTATGACGATGTTTATGCTTCTCCAAGTGAGAGAAACAGCCGACAGGTGAATGTAATTCAAAGACAGGAGGCTCAACCTTATGCCGACCCTGCCTATCAAAAAACAACAGAAGTTTATGTAGATACCATTAACACAGATTCTGCTGACATGGAACAGGCTAACGACTATTCATACAACGAAGATGATTATTACGATTATGCTTATACGGCTCGTATCCGTCGTTTCCATAGACCTTATTTAATGTATGATTATTATGATGACTACTACACCAATCTTTATTGGTACACTTACGACCCATGGTATTGGGGAACGAGCATTTATTTAGGCTATCACTGGTGGTATCCTTCGTATTATTCTTATTATTGGGGCTATTCACCTTACTGGTATGGCTATTATCCTTATTACGGATACCATAACCATTATTGGGGACATCATCATGGCGGTCATCATGGACATAACACCATATCATATTACAACAGCCACGACAGAAATTCTAATTTCTATCGTTCGGAAAGAATAACCATAGGATCAAAGAGCAATAACGGCAGAATAGCCTCTCAATCTACTTTTGGAGAACGCTATAACACAAGATTCGGTTCTACTTCAACAACAAGGAAACCGCTTATAACAACCGACAGAGGTAACACTTTGTCAAAACAACCGCTTAATACAAATACTAATCGTTTGCAAAAACCAGTACAAAACAGGCGTTTAACTACCGGCGGTACAACAACAGTTACACGTAATAATCAATCTGTTAATAACAATATGCGTACTACTGCACCGAACTCAACAATCAGTCGCAATAATCGCACATATACTCCTCCTTCGGTAAGACAGCCACGCACTACAAGTGAATTTAACCGCAGGCAATCAACAACACGTCAAAGCAATACATTCAATAATCGCAGCACAACCACTTCTTCTCAACGCAGCATAAGCGTTCCTCAACGCAATAACCGCAATTCATCATCTTTTTCTACTCCAAGCCGCAGTTCAAACAATAGTTCGTCTATTCGTTCCTCTTCTTCATCCTCATCTTCACGCAGTAGCGGAACACACAGCAGCAGTTCGGGTTCATCTTCCAGAGGTGGCGGAGGCAGAAGATAAATTATAATTTAATGAAACAGCAATTTAATAAACATATTAAAATGAAAAAGATAATCATATTGGCAGTAGGAGTAATTTTTTCCTTCACTGCAAAAGCACAGGTCAGCGAACAGTATCCTTTATTACTCAGTCAGTACGGACTGAATGGAACAGCCAATTACATATCTCGTGCAGGGGCACTTGGTGCTGTTGGTGGCGACATCACGGCGGCAAGTTTCAATCCGGCAGGGCTTGGTTTGTATCTCGGTAATGAAATGACTATAGGTTCGGGTTTAAACTTCGCTTTCACAACAGCCGATTATAACGGCAACAAATTCAACGATGACAGAACCAATTACAACTTTGGAAACTTTGGAATGGTGTTAAATGTCAATGGAGGTAACGGTTTGTTTGAATCGGGGCAGATAGGATTTAGTTTCAATCAACTAAAAAATTACAGTAATCGTATAAACGTAGCCCGTACCTCCCTTCGGACATCTTATATCAGTACAATAATGGATAACATTCTTTATACTGATGACCTGTTTTATCAATCGGGAGTTGTATGGTGGGATTCGGCGTCAGCGTCTCTTGTTTCCAATTTTACAAGTGGCAGTTTTGACCAGTATAAAACAATAGAAACCTATGGTTTTTTGACCTCTATGGACTTCACCTTCTCAACAAACATAAACAACATCGTATTTATCGGAGGTGCTATTGGTGTTCCGCTGTTCAGTTATACTCAATTAGAAAATTTAACGGAACAAAGATACCTTGACAATGGAGCAAACGGTAGGGACTTAACGGACGAATACAATTTTCAAAAGAAAACCGAACTCAACGGAACAGGGGCTAATTTCAAACTTGGTGTCATTTTGCAACCTGTTAATTGGCTTCGGTTGGGTGCATCCGTCCATACGCCAACCTATTACTCAATAGAGGATGATTACTATGCAAGAGTTGATAATGCAGGTTACCTTGACAATTATCGGGGTTCTGCTGATGGTACAGGTGAAACGTTGTTATATGACATTCAAACTCCATTCCGCTTCATCGGTTCTTTGGCTCTGATAATGGGAACGGGCGAAAGTAAAGTCAAGGGGACAATAAGTGCGGATTATGAGTACGTTAATTATTCGGCAATGAAGTTTCGCTTTAACGACAACGGCAGTGCATTCAACGAAACACAGGTAAATAACAACATAAATAGCATTTATCAACCTGCTCACAGCCTTCGCCTTGGCGGTGAGTTGAAAACAGGAATGCTGGCTTTGAGAGCGGGTTACGCAATGATAGGCAATCCGTACGCAAAGATTGAAAACGATGCAAGCCAACAGTATATCACAGGTGGCATAGGGCTTAAAGGCAAACATTGTTTCTTGGATTTGGCTTACGCATACACACTTACGGGAGATATGAGGTTGAATCGTCTTTACACTGCGGACACTTACAATCCTACTTCTTTGTCTCACAATGAGAGTTTGATACAACTGACCTTTGGAGTTAGATTTTAATTTATATATTCACGCATATAGAAAATGACAGCGGCATTTCGTATTTACGGAATGCCGTTTTGTTTTTCTAAGATTTGATTACGGAAAATTAGAATCAAATTACAGAACGCTAGAATTTGATTATAGAATTCTGTAATCAAATTCTAGCGTTCTATAATCAAATTCCAGCGTGCCGGAATTTGATTTCAGAAAATTATAACTTATTTTGTACTTTTGCAAACCATAAAAAAGTATATTTAATGATAACTATCAATAATTTGTCTGTTCAGTTTTCGGGAACGTTTCTTTTCAATAACGTAAGTTTTGTGGTGGAAAACAAGGACAGAATAGGCTTAGTGGGTAAGAATGGCGCAGGAAAAAGTACGCTTTTGAAGATACTTGCCGGCGAAATGCAGCCTGAAAGCGGTAAGGTGGTGAAAGACAAAGCACAAACCATTGGTTACCTGCCTCAGGAATTTGTTCCCTCTTCCTCAAAAAATGTTATGGAAGAGGCAATGACTGCTTTTGCCGACATAAAAGAAATGGAGACTGCTCTGCAAGCCCTTTCCAATGAAATATCTCACAGAACCGACTACACAAGTAAGGATTATGAGGCTCTGTTACACAGACATTTTGAACTGAATGAACATTTGACCACAATAAATGCGGTCAATGCACGCGGCGAAACCGAAAAAATACTGCTTGGATTGGGCTTTTTGAGAAGTGATTTTGAGCGAAGAATGAACGAATTCAGCAGTGGATGGCAAATGAGAGTTGAACTGGCAAAGATATTGCTTCGCAAACCCGATATAATACTGCTTGATGAACCGACAAATCACCTTGATATTGTTTCTATTGCGTGGTTGGAAAAATTTCTTTGTTCATATTTTGGTACTGTTATTTTAGTCTCGCACGACAGAACTTTTTTAGACAAAATTACTCGCAGGACTGTGGAAATTACAGCGGGGAAAATATATGATTATAAGGTCTCTTATTCAGGTTATGTTGAACTTATGCAACAGCGAAGGGCTGCACAAAAGGCGTTATTAACCAATCAGCAGCGGGAAATAGCAGAAATAGAGAAGTTTATAGAGCGATTTAGATACAAGGCAACGAAGGCTAAACAGGTTCAATCAAGAATAAAACGGATTGAAAAGATGGAACTTGAAAGCATTGATGAGGTTGATTTATCTACAATTCACTTCCGTTTTCCCCCTGCACCGCATAGCGGTAAGGTTGTGCTGGAAGTGAAAAATCTTTCCAAGTCTTACGACAAGCCTGTACTGCAAAACATTAACCTTGTGATTTCCAAAGGAGAGAAAGTGGCGTTTGTGGGTCGTAATGGCGAGGGAAAATCTACTCTTTCAAAGATAATTGTTGGTGATTTGCAATCAGATAGCGGTGAAATGCGATTGGGGTATAATGTTTCCGTAGGGTATTATGCTCAAAACCAGTCTGCCTTGCTTGACCCGAAGTTATCCGTTTTTGAAACCATAGATAACATTGCTGTTGGTGAGGTTCGTACGAGGATAAGGGCTATTCTCGGCTCGTTTCTCTTTGACGAAGATGATATAGAGAAGAAGGTGAGTGTTCTTTCGGGCGGAGAGAAGGCTCGATTAGCGTTGGCGAAGTTGCTTTTAGCCCCTGTAAATCTTTTAGTGCTTGATGAACCGACCAATCATTTGGATATGGACTCCAAGAATATTCTAAAACAGGCACTTATTCAGTACAATGGTACGCTCATTCTTGTTTCGCACGACAGGGATTTTCTTAATGGATTAACCGAATCCCTTTATGAATTTAGAGATAGAGGAATCCATTTTTTCAAAGGGGACGTTTATGATTTTCTTCAAATGAAAGATATGGCTGATTTGCACTCTCTTAATCTCAAAGCGAAGGAAGAACAAACTGAAACAGACCTTCCAATCAGTGAAAACCTTATCGCATATCGTGAAAACAGGGAGCAAAATCGCCAAATAAGAAAAATAAAATCTCAAATTGAACGTACGGAACACGAAATTGAGAAAATGGAAACTGAAATTGCTGCTATGGACAACGTTTTCAACGATGAAAAGGAAGCAAAAAAGATTTCCTCCGACCGGAATTTTTTTATTGATTACCAAAATCTCAAAAGCCGTATTTCACAAGCAATGGAGCAATGGGAGAAACTACAAAATGAACTTTTACAACAGCAAAAAATAGAAATTGATTAGCAAAAATGATAAAAAAAACTTTGATATAAAAAATTATTATTACCTTTGTCGCCTAATATTTCATAAAAATGAAACAATTTATATGCTTTATAATCAGTTGTCTGTTTGCTTTTCCCCTGTTGGCTCAGTATAACATCCCAACAAGTGGAACGGATACTTATGTGAGTGATGATTGCTGGATTTACGATGATGGAGGTCCTTCCGGTAATTACGGAAATCACGTGTCGGGAACAATCATTGTACAGACTACATCAGTTGATAAATACTTTATCATAGACCTTTCTTATTCTATGGAAGTTCCTGCTCAATCCCGTTTGAGAATTTATAATGCCAATAATGGGATGTTGATTTTCAGTAACAGTGTTGCAAGTGGCACAATTATAATTCCTACCTGTACGGATAAGTTAAGGATAAGTTTTTCCACAGATAGTGATAACCCACAAGCAGGTTTTAGCATGCACTTGACAACCTGTAACAAAGTGCCTTATACTATTACCGGCTTGTATGCCGACAATATAACCGTTGATTCTGCTTATATACGTTGGGATACAGTACCGGGAGTAAGTGATTATATTGTTGTATATGGTCCTTGTCCATTAGATATGTCTTCTGCTACTTGGATAACAACAACGTCTGACTCTATTACTATTTCCCGACTTAATACCTCATCTGCTCTTGATACTTGTGATGAAGTTTGCGTTACTGTCCTTACTAGCGTAGATACTATGGAAAGTACCTGCCGTCATTGCTACCAGCCTCCTTACCATCAGTGGATACAAAACCCATGTATTTATCATCATCCTTCTTTTTTAAGTATTATGCCCTACACCGACGATACTCTTACGGATTATGAATCTTTGGAAGACAGTTTATCGCTTTCTTGGAATCGCGTAGATAGCGTTAATGACTATATTTTGCAGTACTGGCATTATGGACAAAATGACACAATTACTATGTTTGTACATAGGGAAGATACTATTACTATGATTGTGTTTGGAGAAGACACAATTATTATGACTGTGGATGAAAACACACCAATAATTCAAGTGATTCTTACGGAAAGTAATTCCATATATCATTGTGATACTATTCAATTTAAGGTTAAAACTCCGTGCGACTTTGAAGATTATTGTGATGATAGAGACGGTCATGACGGTAAGCACCCTGAAGCACCTACTCAAATATACATAAACTGTCTTTGTCCCGTACCATCCCCTAATTCGGTTACTTTAACTGCTATTGTTAAACCAAATGGAGAAGTAACAGACTCTTTGAGAGTGCAATGGACAGAATCTTCCAATGACATAACTTGGAGTGTGCTTTACGGCGGAGTGATTTATACCACCGATACTAACTTTTTTATCTTTCCGGATGTGATTGACTTTGTAAATTATGACACAATATATTCCGTAATGGTCTTTTGCAACTGTCATAATCTTCCAATAGAAGACATTGGATTAGTATGTAAAAGAGAAATGGCTTATTATGATCCTCCGTGTTTTCTTCCTCAAGCAGCAGTGATAAGTAATCAGGTTGTTATAACTCCGTCCACTATCACTATTCCATGGTCTAATGCAAACGATTCTCTGATATGGGTTGTTGAGGTGAGTCAAAACGGAAACATAATATCAAGAGACACCACCATGGCTGGACAAATAACCATTGACAGCCTTGATGCGGAAACGTCATACACCGTAAGAATATACTGCTATACAAATACCCTTGCTCCTTGCAGTTATGTGGTACTTGATTATTACACTTTGGGTTACTGCATAACTTATGATAATCTTTCATCTCCAAGTGTGAGAACTACTATTGGCTATTACAACAATCCTTATGCCTTTGTTCGTTTGATGGATTACGGAGAAGACAGTGAAGAAAGCCGACATACGGTAATAGATACGAATACTTCTGCAACAGACCCTCGAACAAATAACCAACTTACAAGAGTGCCTCCGGGAGCCACAACTTCCGTTAGACTGGGTAATTGGAACACTATGGCTCAGGCAGAAAGTATTACATACACATATTTCGTAGATACGAATGTCTTTGACTTACTTTTGTTGCGTTATGCCATTGTTTTACAAGACAGAGAAGACCATACTGCTTCTACTCAACCACGCTTTACAATGGAGATATTAAACGCAAACAACAGTCTTATAGACCCTGTGTGCGGCAAAGCAGACTTTGTAGCAGGAGAAAACACTGATGAATGGAATTCTGCTCCTGATAACGTGAGATGGAAAGACTGGACTACAGCCGGTTTTGACCTCACTCCATATCACAATCAAAAGATTTATGTTCGCCTTACTACAAAAGACTGTGCCGACAGCGGACATTACGGATACGCATATTATACTATGGAGTGCGGATTGAAACGAATAGAGTCCATAGCCTGCGGAGAATTAACGGCAAATACATTTATAGCTCCCGAAGGCTTTGCTTACCAATGGTACAGTGTCAATGATCCTAACACAGTGCTTTCTACCGCACGACAGTTTAATGTTAATGGTTCAGGCACTCAGTATTATTATTGTATTGTAAGTTCATTGGAAAATCCCGATTGCAAGTTTCGCATTGACGCAACAGCAGGAAACAGGTATCCAATAGCCGATTTTGACTACTCCTATACCTTTTCCAACTGTGAATTTGCAGTTACATTTAACAATACGAGTTATGTATCCTCCGACCCCGAAGGAACAAATATGATTGAAGACCATTGCGAAACTGTTCAATGGTTTTTACCTGACGGCAGTACTTCAACCGACAACTCTTTTACTCATACCTTTTCTTCAAGTGGTGATTATCACGTGATACTTGTTGCAGGGCTGGCTCAAAATTCCTGTACGGATACCATTGATATGGTCGTTCATTTGGAGAATCCTACTGGGTATCTTACTATAACGGGCGATTCGTCAATATGTTACGGTGAATCAACAACGCTAACGGCTACAATGCCGGGCGAATGTCTTTGGAATACCGGCGACACAACTCATTCCATAACCATAACTCCTCAAACAACTACTCTGATAAGCGTTAGCGTTGTGGATACATTTGGTTGTATGAACGTTACCGAGCGTTTGGTGGTAGTAAATCCTGTTTATAATAACATAGATGTTTATGATACGATTTGCGATAATGAATACTATGCTCCGGAAGGTACTCCGCTTACAGAGACAGGCATTTATCATTTGACTCTTATCTCACAGGCAGGTTGCGATTCAATAATCTGGCTTCATCTTCAGGTAAATCCGACTTATACGGATACTATTTACGATACTATTTGTCAATATGAGACTTACGAAAGAAGCGACCCCGACAATCCTTTCAACGGACAGACCTTTGATTCCACCGCTTTATATTATGCAAACTTCACTAACCAATATGGTTGCGACTCTGTGCGTGTATTGAATTTGATGGTACATCCTATTTATAGAGATACTATTAAGGCGGATATATTTAAGGGTAAGACTTTTAACCTCTATGGTTTCAATGAAAGCGAGGAAGGCATTTATACTCAAACGTTTCAAACTGTCTATGGCTGTGATTCGTCCATTGTATTAGACTTAACCGTTGATAACGTTCTATTTCCTAATGTGGTAACTGCAAATGATGACGGCGTTAATGATGTTTTTGAAATACATAACCTCTTGGAACAAAACATCTTTACTTCCACAGAACTAATCATTTACAATCGTTACGGCAAGATGATTTACTATAAGAAAAACATATCTCAGTATTCCGACTTTTGGAAACCCGATTCCGGCACTCCTACAGGCACATATTTTTATCGTTTTATCGGGTATCGACACGACAAAACGACCAATATAACCGGTACTGTTGATGTTCTGCGATAGAAAAATTCTTTATATTATATTTATATTTTATTCCGTATTACTTAGTCTTTAGTTTGGTGTAGCCAAATCAAATTTTATTGTTCTTCTGCCAGCCATCTTGCACAGGAAGACGCCGTTTCGTAAAGGCAAACCTCTACCAAATCCACTCCTTCGGGCAATCGGTCGGCTATTCGGCTCACAAAATCCAGCAACAGATTCTCGCAGGTCGGTTGATACGGCACTGAGATTATTTTTGTCGTGAGTTGTGCGTACGGAGAGTCGTTTTGCAGCACCAAAGCGTGGTCAAAATCATCCAAAATGTACTTTTGTACAAGTTTTTTCAAGTCTGCAAAATCCATAACCATCCCATATTTCGGGCTTTTGCGGTCTTCGTTCGGCGTTCCTCTCAAAGTGATGAACAGTTTGTAGGAATGCCCGTGTATATTGCGGCAAAGACCATCGTAATCGGTCAAAGCGTGCGATGCTTCAAAAGCAAATTCTTTGGTTATTCTCAGTTTCATCGTACAAAAATAATAAAATATGCTATGAAAAGGCTGACTAATGCCAACACAGCCCCCTTTAACGATTCAAAAAACTTCTTTTTCGCGTAATATCTAACGGCAAGAGTTGGAGCAATGAAGGTAAGAATAAGCGTTTTATAAAGGTTAATTTCATTCATATCCAATAAAAACACCACCAAATACACTATCCCTGCACCCAAAAGCGTTAATGCCGCAGCGAAAGCAACTCCTAATAATATATTATCTTTTTTCAGCATATTGTTTTTTAGTTTGCAAATGTACATATTTTTTCTCAAACAGACATTATGAAGGAAAAATGAACAAAAATAAAGTTTGAATTTCAGCACGTTGGATTTTGTGTTTCCGAACCTTTATCTCGGCGTAGCCAAATCAAATTACAGAAAAATAGAATCAAATTCCAGCGGTCTATAATTTGATTATAGAATTCTGTAATTTGATTCCGGAACGCTATAATTTGATTCTAATTTTCTGTAATCAATTTATAAAATTTGAAAAAAGGGAAAAATGAACCCGTGTTGCGACATTAAGACACTAAAAAGGGAAATTAGTTGGGGTATTATAAGAAATGTAACTGACGTAATATCAATGCAATAAATTATTCAAAAAAAAAAAAAATAGCAAAAGTTTGTTTGAGTTAATTTTTATTCTTACATTTGCAGCCCTAATTTTAAAGAAATTTAATTTAAGTTTAACTAATACATTAAAACAAATGAAACGATTTATGTTTTTCTTAATGGCAATAATTTTTGCCATTGAAGGATGGTCGCAAGATACCGTCCAGATTGGTAGTGGAACAACGAATGGAAGTGCTTTCATTCCTTGGTACGCTACTTACAACAACACTTATTCCCAACAATTATTCACTGCCGCTGAAATTATTGCTGCTAACGGAGGAGTTGCTCCTACGGATTTGACAATGACTTCTATGGCATGGGATTTTATTGCGACTACTACCCGTCAATATATTCATATTTTGATAGGCAGTACAACAGCAACTACTTTATCTGCGTGGGTTGCTCCGACAAACTTTGTTGAAGTTTTTTCTTCAGCAGAAACAACCTTCAATCCCGGTTGGAATTACATTGGCTTTCAGCAGCCATTTGTATGGGACGGAACAAGCAACATTGTAGTAACAGTAATCAGTTACTATTACTGGAGTTCTTCGGGTCTTCCTCATGCTTCAAGTTGCGCCCAGTCATCTGCTACTTCAATGAGTAGATACTATTACATTGACGGCACTACCGGCGTTCCTTATTTCAGTACTACTACTAATCCAACTTCAGCAGGAACAAGTGCATCTTACAGAAACACAACCAAATTTATTTTTGATGTTACTCCTACATGTATACAACCGACAAGTGTTTCTATTCCTTCTGCGGATATTCAAGCATTTCAGGCAAATGTTGCATGGACAACTAACCCTTTAAGTTTAGGTACTGAATGGGAAATTCAATACAAACCTGATTATGTTACAAGTTGGGACGATCCTGCAGTTAATACCGATGTGGCTTATGCAAGTCCGCATACTTTAACAGGACTTTCGTCTGCAACTACTTATAACGTAAGAATAAGGGAAGTCTGCGGAACGGGTTCTACGGTGGGAACAGATGTTTCTTTATGGACTCTGCCTGTGAATTTCACAACTGCTATTTCATGCCCTGCACCTACTGCTTTGGCTGTTCCGTCAGCAACAATCACAACAACTTCTGCCGATGTAACATGGATAGATGAGGCGTTAGGACAGGAATATGTTATTGAATGGAAACTTAATTCTGCTGCCTGGGGAGATGATCCTACGCAGACAGCCGTTATTTATCCTGCAACACAAACTTATTCCATATCAGGACTTACTCCAAATACTCCATACAACGTGAGATTGCGTGCCGTATGCGATCCGGGAGTTGATAGCAGTAGTTGGATTTCTGTCTCTTTCCGTACTGCTTGTGCTGCACTGACAAGTGCGGATTTTCCTTATTATGAAAACTTTGACACTTACGGTACAGGAGCAACAACCAACTTCCCTAGTTGTTGGACACAAACATATACTTATACCTCTGCAAGACCTTATATAAGCAGTACATATACTACTTCATCACCCGGTGCAATGTATTTCTATGCAGGTACAAATACAACATTAGGTCATTATGACATAGGTGTTTTACCTGAAATAGATGCAAGTGTTCCGCTTAACACATTAAGAATTAAATTTAATGGAAGAAGTGGTTCTTATGCTAATTGTAAACTTGTTATAGGTGCAATGACAGACCCAACAGACGGAACAACATTTGTGGGCATTGACACACTTACTATTGCTACTGCAAGTACATGGGTTTATGATTATGAAGTTCCATTGTCTTCATATACAGGCTCAGGACAATACATTGCCTTAAAAACAGATGCAAATTCATCTACCTATGGTTATTTCTATGTTGATGATTTAATGGTTGATTTTATTCCTGCATGCTCGGATGTTTATGGTGCTGCTGCAATATCATTGTCTTCTTCATCTATACAGGTAAGTTGGACGGATGTAGGTACGGATATGCAAATAGTTTATGGAGACGCAGCAACCTTTGACACTGCAAACTCTGCTACTTACACTTCGGTTACCGTACCAACAGGAACAACCTTACCTTATGTTGTGAACGGATTGACTGCCGAAACTGCTTATAAAGTAGCATTAAGGCATTCCTGCGGTGGTACTTATAGCACTTGGAGCAATGTAATAAATGTTTTAACCCGTCCTGTTATGACAGCAGGTGTTGAATCATGGATAGGTTATGTATTTAATATGCCTACGCAAGGTGTATTTGGAGATACTTATTACGGAAGCGTTACCGAACCCGCAATCTTTACAAGAGACGTAGGGAACGGCGCTTGGACAGGAACAACAACCAACTGGATTGGCTCAGCACCTACCGACAACTTTGCCGTTCGTTATTTAATGTCAAAAACCGTTGAGTGCGGATATTATAAATTTGTACTTTCGGGTAATACCAACGGTGTTGATGACATTGCCCGTTTCAGTATAGACGGGGGATTAACATGGGTAGTTCCCGGTAAATGGTTAAGTGGATGGACTGGAGTATTTCAGGATTCTGTTTATTTAGATGCAGGCACTTATGACTTTGTACTTGATTATGGAGAAAATAGTGGCACTGCAGCGGTTGCTTTTAACTTCTATCCAATAGCAATGCCTTTTGCTACAACGGTTACTCCTTATACTATAGACGTACATTTTCCTGATAGCATAAGTGCTGACTGGACAACATGGGAAGTTATGGTTTCCTCTACTCCGTTATCAGACCCTTATACTCAAACAGGAGACATTCTTAATACAACTACTATAAACAATCCTTACACTATAACAGGATTGACAGATAATACACCATATTATATATATGCCCGTCCAATCAATTCATGTGATAATGATACCCTTTGGAGAAGCAAAACAACAACAACAAGCATTGCCTGCCCTGCACCTACTGATTTGGCAGTTCCTTCCGCTTCAATTACAACCACTACTGCCAACGTAACATGGACAGATGCGGTTCCCGGACAAGAGTACATTATTGAATGGAAACCTTTTGCTGCCGATTGGGATGGAGTTTTAACATCTTCTGCTATTGTTTATCAGGGAACAGGCGTTTACCCGCTTTCAAATCTTTCTCCTTCTATGCAATACACAGTAAGAATGCGTGCCGTATGTAATTATGGAGCAGATACTTCTGCTTACGCAAGTGTTACCTTTATGACATCCTGCGGGGCTATTACTTCTTTGCCTTGGGGAGATAACTTTGATACTTATGGTTCTGCGGCTTTGCCTGCTTGCTGGGGAAGATTATATACTTATTCTTCTGCAAGACCTAATACAAGTAGTACAACTGCTTATTCGGGGTCTTATTCACTTTATTTCTATGCAGGTACAACTTCCGGCGTGTATGACATTGGTATTATGCCTGAAATAGATGCAAGCATTCCTGTTAACACATTAAGACTTAAATTCTACGGAAGAGGGGCTTATGCTAATAACAAATTTATTATAGGTGTAATGACAGACCCAACAAGTGCTGCAACATTTGAGGCGCTTGATACTATCGTCATTACTACTGCAAATGTATGGAATCCTTACGAAGTGCTTTTGGATAATTATACCGGTACAGGGCAATACATTGCATTCAAAACAGATGCTAACTCAACTACCTATGGTTATTTCTATATGGACAATTTGGTTGTTGATGAGATACCTGCCTGTCCTGATATGTATGACTTTGCTGTACTTGCCGGTCCAACTACAACTTCATTTGATATTTCATGGACAGAAATGGGACATGATGTTGAACTCATTTATGGTGAGGCTGCAACCTTTGACATTAATAACCCTTCTACTTACAGTTCCGAATTTGTAGCAGCAGGTACTACATTGCCTTATACCATCTCCGGTTTGTCGGCAGACCAAGCCTACAAAATCGCAGCAAGACACACTTGTGATTTTGACGGAAACGGCAACTGGTCAGCTGTACAGACAGTAGCAACGCCACCGACAGAAGTTTACGGCACTAACCAATGGATAGGTTATGTATATAATGCACCAACCATATATCAGCCTCAAACTTATATGGGACAGGTTACCGAACCTGCACAATTCACAAAAGCAAGCACATCAGGCGTTTGGACTGGAAGCATAGCAGAATCTTGGGTTTCTGCAGCACCTTCCGATAGGTTCTTTGTTCGTTATATGATGACTACAAATTTCACTTGTGGTACTTATAAATTCAAACTTAATAATGTAGATGATGTTGCACGCTTGAGTATTGACGGAGGACTTACTTGGTTAATACAGCCTGCTAACTGGGGAGGAACAACAGGTCAAACCGGTTCTTTCACAGGAAGCATTACTTTAACAACCGGAAGTTATGATCTTGTGCTTGAATACTACGAAGTAACTGGTAGCGCTGCTCTCGGTTTTGCGTATGAGATTATGCCTATGGAAATAACCGTTAATGAAGACAATACAACAACAAACTCCGTAGAAATAGAGTTCCCTGTAAGCAGTGGTTCAAGTTGGTCGGTTATGGTTTCCTCTACTCCTGTTTCCCCTCTTAACCAGAGTTCAATAGGTGATGTGGAAAACAGCACAGGTATAGTAACTAATCCTTACACAATAACAGGCTTAACGGCAAACACTACCTATTATATATATGCTCATCCGGAAAGTGCTTGCGACAATGATACCCTTTGGGGAAGCACAACAGCAAAAACAAACTGTGATGTAGTTTTATTACCTTATACGGAAGACTTTGAAGCCTATACAGGAACAACTTATAACACTGTTGGTATAGTACCTGATTGCTGGGCAAGTTTTGGTGTTAATACTAGTTATCATGCTCCACATATAACAGGTAGTGGTAGTTACTGGTATCCTCATAGTGGTTCAAAGGTTCTTACAATGACTGCCGGAACTACCGGTTCAGGAACAGAGGCTTATGTAGTATTACCTGCTTTTGAAACTTCTATTGACTCATTGAGAATGTCCTTCTGGTACAAAACCGAAAATGCTACTATAGGGTCGTTAACATTAGGTTATCTAACGGGAGGACAAAACAATACTGCTACATTTACTCCTGTTGTTCCCGTACCTAATACGCAAACTTTAACTCAATTTACTTATGACTTTAGCACTTCTACCGATGCAACCTTACCGAATGCTACTTATATTGCATTTAAGTGGCTTGTTTCTGCAAGTTTTTATACGGCAGGTATTGATGACATTTTAGTTGAAGTTGCTCCAAGTTGTCCTGATATTTCCGGCTTTGCAGCCTCTATCGTTGACGAATCATCTGTTAATGTTTCCTTCACAGATATAGGCGAAGATGTGGAAATAGTTTATGGCGACCCTGCAACGTTTGACCTTGCGACAGAAACTTGGGATAATTCGGTTACCGTTCCAACGGGTAGTACATTGCCTTACACTCTCTCCGGCTTAAGTCCATCTACTTCTTACAGCATTGCTATAAGAAATGCTTGTGGAGCAAGCAATGGAGGAAATGGTATATGGAGTAATGTAATCACCGTTACGACGGGACCGGTAGAAATATCTCCTGTTGATTCTTGGAATGGCTATGTATTTGCTTCTCCAACGGTTTATAATCCTACTACTTATTTAGGAATGGTTACGGAAGCAACTCCACAATTTACAAGGAATGTAACCAACAGTACTTGGACAGGTGCAACAGCAACTTGGATTGACGGAGGAACAACCGGTCCTGCCGACAACTTCTTTGTACGCTATCGTATGACCACCGATTTCACTTGTGGAACATATCTGTTCAGCCTTACAAATGTTGATGATGTTGCTCGTTTGAGTATAGACGGAGGACAGACATGGTTAGTACAATCTGCCAACTGGGGAACTTCAATCACAAATGGTACTGTTACTGGATCAGCCTATATGACTGCCGGCACTTATGACCTCGTTATTGAATACTATGAGGTTACCGGTGGGGCACAGGTAGGCATCTCATGGGCTATTCAACCAATGGTAATTACTACAAGCAATTTAGCGGCAAACTCTGTTGATGTAGAATTTCCTGCTACAAGCGGAACTCAGTGGGCATTGAAGGTTGCTTCAATTCCGTTAACGGATCCCAACACGGAAACAGGTGATGTTGAAGACCTTATAGTAACCTCTAACCCTTATACAATAACAGGCTTAACTGGAAATACTACTTATTATATATATGCACATCCTGCCGGAAGTTCTTGCGATAATGATACACTTTGGGGAAGCAAACAAATAACGACTTATTGTGATGCTTTATCTTTACCTTATGTAGAAGACTTTGAAGCCTATACAGGAACAACATATAGCTCTACTACAGGCAATGTAATACCTGATTGTTGGGCTAATTACACAACCAATACTACTTATCGTGCTCCGCACATAACAGGTAGTGGTAGTTACTGGTATCCTCATAGTGGTTCAAAGGTTCTTACGTTCACGACAGGTAGTGCAGGTGCTGATGCTTATGCGGTATTGCCTATGTTTGATACCCTTATTCAAGACCTGATGATTACCTTCTGGTACAGAACAGAAAGTGCTACTAATGGAAAACTAATAATAGGTTACATTACAGGAGACCAAACAGATATGAGTACCTTTACTGGGCTTGATACTTGTGCTATGAGTTATAATGTGCATACTGAGCATGAGTATTCTTTCAAAACTTCTACAGATGCCAACTTAGCAAATGCTACTTTTATAGTACTTAGATGGAATTATAATGCAAGTTATTATTCTTGTGGCGTTGATGATATTATTGTTGAACTTGCTCCTGACTGCCCAAGCATAAAGAATGTAACCGTTTCAGGTATAACAACTACAGATGCAAACGTTAATTTCAATGCTAACGGTAATACAAGTTGGGAATATGTTTATGGAGACGCTTCTTCGGTAACTGATCCTGATAATGAAACTCCATATCCTTCTACAAGTAACCCTATTGCTCTTACAGGCTTAAATCCAAGTACTACTTATAATGTTTGGATACGTTCTACCTGTACTAATGGTAGCGGTTATGGTAACTGGACTCCAATAACAACCTTCACTACTCTTGCAACTTGTTTGCCTGTAACTGCTCTTGTCGCAACTAACGTTACCAACGAAGAGATAACAATCTCATGGACTGCAAGTACTTCCGGAACCTGTTCAGGTTACAACGTTGAATATGGTCCTGTTGGCTTCACACAAGGTTCGGGAACAACCGATTATGTAACAGGAACATCCTTCACGGCACAGGGCTTGGACGCAGGAACAGCTTACACGTTCTACGTTCAAAGTGATTGTTCAGGCGACCTCGCTCCTTGGGTATCCATAAATGTTACAACTATTCCGGACCCTGTAACACTTCCTTACTCTCAAGACTTTGAGGATTTGACAGATGTTGCAGAATGGCAATTCTCTAATTTGGTAAATAATCATGCTTGGTACATTGGCAGTGCAACAGGAAACACAGGTAATTCTATGTACATTTCCAATGACGGAGGTGTAAGCAATGCTTATACTAATAACATAACTAGTACTTATAATTATCCTTATGCTGCTATTTATGTTGATTTTGGCAATTATGCATATTATAATATTTCATTTGATTGGAAATGTTATGGAGAAAGTGCAGAAGCTGGTAGTTATGACAAAATGAGAGTATATGCTGTCCCTACTTCTTACAATTACAGTGCATCAGGTACTGCTCTTAATCAGTGGCCAAGTGGTACAGGAGTTCATAGAGTAGGAGAAACTTTTTCTTTGCAATCCTCATGGCAAAAGGCATCTATTTCTTTATCCGCAGCAGACTATGCTAATACTATACAAAAGATATTATTTATATTCTTCTTTGATGGTTCTGCAGGAACACAACCACCTGCGGCAGTAGATAACATTTCTATCACAGGGACTAATTGTGCTGCACCTACAGGTGTTATCGCAACGCTTAACTCAAGTGATAACCAGTCCGTTGATGTATCATGGACTGCCGGAAATGCAACTGACGCTAACTGGGTAATCTATTACAAGAAATCCACAGAGAACAATACAATGTGGGTATCTTATCCAACAACCAATAACCCTGCAACAATATCAGGTTTGGATTATGCAACTACATACAATTTCTATGTAACAACCGATTGTGATGGTCTCGGCACAGGCAACGAATCCTTTGCTTCTTCAACTGTTAATTACACTACTCCTGCTTTACCTCCAACAGTGGTAACCTTAGCAGCAGACAACATTACTCAGACCTCTGCAACTCTTCACAGCACTATCACTGCCGGCACTCAAACCATTGTTACACAGGGTTACAAGTGGAGAACAGGCACAGATACCTGGAGTACAAGCACAGACGGCTTATTAACAGGCTTAACTGCAAATACTACTTATGAGTTCTATGCTTTTGCAACCACAGCAAGCGGTACAACAAACGGTTTAACATTGAACTTCACTACCCTTGCAACAGTACCTCCAACGGTAGTAACCAATCCTGCAACGAACGTTTTACAAACCTCTGCAACACTTAACAGTACAATTACAGCGGGCAGTGAAACCATTACCGCACAGGGCTATCAGTGGAGACAGCAGGGAACAAGTACTTGGAGTACAAGCAGCAACGGTTTATTAACAGGTTTAACTGCAAACACTACTTACGAGTTCTACGCTTATGCAACGACAGCAAGCGGCACAACTGACGGTTCAACTTTGAACTTTACTACTTTGAACGTTTCTGTTGTACCTCCAACAGTATTGACCGAAGCAGCGGACAACATTACTCAAACCTCTGCAACACTTCACAGCACAATTACAGCGGGCAATGAAACCATTACCGCACAGGGCTATCAGTGGAGACAGCAAGGAACAAGTACTTGGAGTACAAGCAGCGATGGTTTATTAACAGGTTTAACTGCAAACACTACTTACGAGTTCTACGCTTATGCAACGACAGCAAGCGGCACAACTGACGGTTCAACTTTGAACTTTACTACTTTGAATGTTTCTGTTGTACCTCCAACGGTGGTAACATTAGCAGCGGACAACATTACTCAAACCTCTGCAACTCTTCACAGCACCATTACAGCGGGCAATGAAACCATTACCGCACAGGGCTATCAGTGGAGACAGCAAGGAACAAGTACTTGGAGTACAAGCAGCAACGGTTTATTAACAGGTTTAACTGCAAATACTACTTACGAGTTCTATGCTTATGCAACGACAGCAAGCGGCACAACTGACGGTTCAATTTTGAACTTCACTACCCTTGTAGCACCTCCAACGGTTGTAACCGAAGCAGCGACAAGTATCACTCAAACTTCTGCAACGCTTAACAGCACAGTTACAGCGGGCAGTGAAACTATTTCTGCACAAGGTTATAAATGGAGAACAGGCACAGATGCTTGGAGTACAAGTAGCGACGGCTTATTAACAGGCTTAACTGCAAATACTACTTACGAGTTCTATGCTTATGCAACGACAGCAAGCGGCACGACAAACGGTTTAACATTGAACTTTACTACCCTTGCAATAGTACCTCCAACAGTATTGACCGAAGCAGCAACAAGTATCACTCAAACCTCTGCAACGCTTAACAGCACAGTTACAGCAGGTAGCGAAACTATTGCCGAACAGGGTTATAAATGGAGAACAGGCACAGATGCTTGGAGTACAAGTAGCGACGGCTTATTAACAGGCTTAATTGCAAACACTACTTACGACTTCTTTGCTTACGCTACAACGGCAAGCGGAACGGTAACGGGCGATACTTTGAACTTCACTACACTTGTAGCAAACTACGATCCTGAGGTTGTAACCGACACAGCAATAGTTAATCCAAGCAATGAATGTATGTATGCGTTGAATGGACACTTTGTATTGGTAGGAAATCCTGCTACAACGGAAGCCGGATTTGTTGTTGCAATGACAGCAAACCCTGAAGTAGGCGGAGCGGGAGTTGAAACCCCTTCGGCAACGGTTAACTTCTTTGATGGCGGTATAATAAGTGCAGTTATGACAGTTTCTGAAAGTGGAGTATATCACTATCGTACCTATGCAAAGAAGGCAGACAATACTTATGTATATGGTAATGACAGAACGTTTGACGCAACGGCTTGTAACAACTCATTAGCAGACGTTTCGGCAGACGGAGTAACGGTAACCATCTATCCAAATCCTGCTACACACACGGCAACGTTGAACGTAGAAGGTTTGAAGGACGATGCACAGGTAACAATTACCGACCTCACAGGTAAGGTAAT
>JAISTG010000098.1 GCA_031272705.1 Bacteroidales bacterium
AAATGATTGTTATTGCAGTTCCTTTTACATTTATGGTATCTTTTTTATCCGTCATTTTCTTTATTCATTATTATTGTAAAATCAGTAAGTCTAACTCTGTTCCATTCGCCTGCGGTTACAAAAATTTTCTGTGTTTCGTTGTGCAAAGTTACTAAAAAAAACTTCTCAAACGAACAATCCACGTCATTGTTTGGGAAACCCCTCTCATCGTTCCATCAATCGCCGTTCCAACCATTTCATCTCTCGTTCCCATCGCCGCAATCGTCAGTCCGAAGGACTTAACCTTCATAACCGTAATGCCAACGGCTTGCGGAAAGGCGGCAATCCGTGTCAGCGTTGCGGTGAGCAACCCCGATGTTATAAAAAAAGCGGTTTCCGACAGGATAATATTTTTCAGGGTTGGAATGAAACAACTTTTTTACAGTTTAACAACGCTGTCATAGAGGTCATCAAACATTTTCTTTACTTCAGGGCTTTCGCTTAAATTTAGCATATAAGTATTCAATTCATTATAACTGATTGTCGTTATAAATTCATCAAAAAATTGTTTTCCCCTTCTAATGTTTGTTGATTCGGGAATATAAGGATTACCTTTCATTTTCTTATTATTAAAGAAAATCAAAACAGGTATTAAATCTTCAATATCTTTAATTTTTAATTCATTCAATAAGTATGAATATGTTTTTATGAATTTGCGATTTATATCTACAAACTTACCTGTATCGTGGTTATCGTCATATTTAATTTCCAAATAATAATACTTATTTGTTTTATTATTCTTAAACAGTAAATCAATATCATGCATGAATGTATTTTTATTTGTACCGGTATCTATATTGTCTAAAATTTTTTTTTGTAAATTTTGAAACTCTTTATTGCAGAAACCGTCCTCGTGCAGTTGGCATTCGCTGATATAGTTGTCAATCAGTCTCTCATTTTCTCTTGATAGGCTGAATTTATTGTTTTTCTTCCCCGAATATTTGGAAATAATTTCATAACAGTTTTCATTACTGATTACAAGAGACATCAACTCCTCAATAAAATTACCGAATTGAATGTTCATTGATTGCAACATTCCACCGAAAATTCTATATGATTTAGGAATAAAATGTATTTTCTTTTCATGTTTATTTTTCATCGAAACCATTTTATTGGAAGTCTTTTCCAAAATATTCTTTACGGCTTTATTTATTAACCTTATTACTGCATTATCTGTTTGTTGTGCCATACATCAAATTGTTTTCGTTATGGTTAATTATATTGTTTTGAGGAAACAGACTGTTTGTTTTATCATTAAGATATTTATGTTCATAATCATATCTTAACTCATCTATGCTAATCAAGGCATTATCTCTGTTTATATACCAGAAAGCCCAACCGTTATTGGTTTCTCGATTCAATAATGAGGCACTGACTTTGTGAATAGAACCAACTATACCATTATAATAAAGAGTGCTGTCCGCTTGAACCTGTGCCTGTATTTTATTATCTTTGGAAAAAAGGTATTCGCCGATTTTGACATAACCTTTTTCTATTAAACTTCCAAAGGGAACTTTTGGTTTTTTGGTTTCAATCCTGTATTCCAATAAATCTTTTTCTATCGGTTTAATCTTTTCCAGCCTGTCTTTTCCAACCTGAACATAAAATTCCTCTCTGTCGAAAGCAATGTATTTTCTGCCGAGTCTTTTAGCAACTGCGGCTGTTGTGCCACTGCCTGAGAACGGGTCAAGAACAATGTCATTAAGATTTGAAGTTGAAAGAATTATTCTGTAAAGCAGTTCAGCGGGTTTTTGTGTGGAATGAGCCTTCTGTCCATTGACTTTTATTCTTTCTTCACCCTGACAAATAGGTATCCACCAGTCACTTCTCATTTGCAAATCGTCATTCATTGCCTTTAAGGAATGATAATGGAAAGTATAAGAGGCTTGTTCGGACTTTTTAGCCCAAATCAAAGTTTCGTGAGCATTGTTAAATCTTGTTCCTTTGAAGTTAGGCATAGGATTAGGTTTGACCCAAACAACATCATTGAGCATCCAAAAACCAATATCCTGCATAACCTTTCCGACACGGAATATGTTGTGATAAGTACCAATAACCCAAAAACTGCCGGTATTTTTCAATACTCTGCGACATTCCACAAGCCATTCTTTAGTAAAATTGTCGTAATCTTCAAAGGAATCAAACTTATCCCATTTGTCATTAACGGCATCAACTTTTGACTGGTCAGGGCGATGTAAATCTCCATTTAACTGTAAATTATAAGGAGGGTCGGCAAAAATCAAATCAACAGAATTATCAGGTATTTTTTTCAATAACTTTATACTGTCGCCTTGATAGATATTATTCAGTTCAAACGTTCCTATTTTATCCATTTTTTATTTTATTTGGTTTGCAAAGTTACGAATTTTATTTTAAGCATGTAAAGTGTCTTTTGCGTAATGCAGTTGCATCTCTTTTTGGTTGTTATTTATCTTTTTTTTCTGTCTTTCGTTGTGCAAAGTTACTAAAAAAAAGTTCTCAAACGAACAATCCACATCATTGTTTGGGCAATCCCTCTCGCAGTCTCCCCCGCCCTCGTCATTGCGAGCGAGAGCGAAGCAATCCGGAGGGCAATCGCCGTCAGCGTTGCGGTGAGCAACCCCGATGTTATAAAAAAAGCGGTTTC
>JAISTG010000111.1 GCA_031272705.1 Bacteroidales bacterium
TTTTTCCACATTTTACAACTTTATAGTTTCTGTTGCAGAAAACATTTTTGGAATTTTTGGATATGTATATAGAAACTCTGTAGCATGCTATAGAAACCTCGTAGCACGCTATGAAAACTTCGTAGCACGCTATGAAAACTTCGTAGCATGCTATGAAAACTCTGTAGCATGCTATGAAAACTTCGTAGCATGCTATGAGAATTTAAAATGGTTTCCTGCCCTGACGGAAATATCTAAATATCAAATAAATATAAACCTAATAAATAACAAATAAATACACAAAATTATGGGAGGAGTAGATTATATACCTCATGCGGAACTGGAATTTAAGGCGTTTGCCGTGAATTTTAATGCAAAAGTCGTTGATAATGGCGATGTGTTTGGCATTCCGCAACTTGCAAAAAGCATTTTATTTACAAATTTGGGCAATTATCTTGAGTATCAACTCAAAATTGAGGGCGGCGAAAAGGACAGAGCCAATGTTGCACAGCGAAATCTCTATCACAATATCTTGGAAGCGGATATTAGAAACATTGTAAATCAGTACATTCGCAACAATCCTGCGGCGACGCCCGAATTGTTGGTGGAGTTCGGTTTGAACGTGCCCGACACGACCAAAACGCCGATTCACGTGCCGAATACTGCTCCCGATTTGGAGATAGATTTTGCAACTCATTTGAGGCATTTTATAATTTTTGGCAAATATAATTCGCAGGGGAAAATCACAAGAGGATTGCCCAAAGGTGCGACCGGTGTTGAGGTTTGGCGGAAAATTGGAGGCAATGAAACTCCTGCTTATGATGAGATGACTTTTCTTGGTGAGGAGTCAAAAAGTCCGTTTATGGTGGAATTTTCGGCGGAGCATTTTGCTCAAAGGGTTTGGTATGCCGTTCGTTACTACAATTTTAAGCACGAATACAGTGCGTGGTCGGCAATCAAAATGGCGCTGGTAAATTGAAAAAATTTAATAAATAATAATAATTAAAAAAATCAATCAAAAATGAAAAAAATTATGAAAATATTAGGAAAACAGTCTGGTATTTTTGATTTGAACAATAGCGATAAATCTGTTGGTTCGTTCCTGTCAAGGAGTGATTTAAAAGTGATATTTGGAAACGAAGTTGATTTGTCATTAGTCCCATTTGATAATGAAATCGTTGCCAAAGAAGAAATACTGAAGCTTTGGCATCGTGATAAAATTCCAAATTCACCGCCATATAGGAAAGGAAGAAATAAAATAAGTTTTGACGAATATATTTTACAGGCAATTATTGTTAAAACTTATCCAAATGCTAGCGTAGAACAGCAAGTTCCTGTGCGAGTTGGTAAAAGTAATTTTACAATGGATTTTAAAATAACCATTTCAAACAACAAATCTGTTTTTATAGAATATGACGGTCCAGACCATTTTATGAATGCAAGATATGGCAAGCCCAAACACGAACCATTTGAAAAGAAGAAAAAGGTAGAAGATAAAACAGGAATTGAAGTGATAAATTGGGCATATTGGATACAATTGTGTACGACTAATGTTCGTGCCATATTTGAATCGAATACAAAAGGATTTGGCGCATTATGGAGTACTAACTGTCTTTTTGGAGATTTTGTTTTTGACAATTCTGCCGAAATAATAGATGTCATTACAAAACGATTTAATGCTGTAGACGCGGATGGGTATGGTTATTTTTACGAAAGCAATTCTCGTAACAGAACTAAACCTGAACACCCAATTTTGCAAGCAATCATAACAGGTAAAGAAAAGCAAAGTCGATTGATTCCTCAAGGTTGTCAACATAAGGAATATTGGTTGCCTAAAATTGTAACAAACATAATGCAAGACCTGCAAAGCAGTAAGAGCAGGGAAACAAATAGAAAATAAGGAATGAATAACAAAACAAATACTGGTGCATACGATAATCTAACAGCAAAATTGTCTAAAACTTTTGCATTAGAATTGGAAACTATGGAGTCGGTGTATAATTTTGATATTGGCAATGAATTTGAAATCGCAATTTGTCATATATTAAGACGGTTTTTGCCAACTAAATATGGAATAACAAGAGGGTTTGTTGTTGCTTTTGATGGTCAAAAAGAAGGCGACGATATTATAATATACAATCAAGAACAATTTCCCACATTACGTTTTTTAGACAAAGAAGATTATTCTCGCAAAGAACAAATTCCAATTGAAGCAGTTTATGCCTATATAGAGGCAAAACACACATTGGATAAACAGACGTTAGAGAAAAGTTTAACACAAATCAAAAAAGTAAAAGAATTATGTTGGAAAAGAAATGATATAAACGGGCAGCAAGTATTTCAAAATTTGAATGGAGGTACACGCCCTTGTGTGAGAAATCCGCTATACGGAATGATTCTAACTGCAAATTCGGTTAATACGAACAATCAAAAAACTGAAGACAGTAATGAAATTCAAGATTTTCTAATGAATCAATTTACTAATAAAACCATAAGTAACTTACTACATCAGAAGCCGTTGCATTCTAATCCGGATTGCATAGTCGCCGGGAAAAGTAATTTTGTTGTTGCTGCAGAGCAAACTAATGAAATCAGTGATGGGCCAAATATTCTTGAAATAACTCCATTTTATTCAGGAACTGATAAAACGCAATATCAAGTTAATGTGCATCAAAATATGGCTTTTGGATTAGGATTGGCTCATTTGATGATTGCTCTAAACCAAATAGAATTGAAGGCAAGCGATATGCCGTGGATAAAAATTTTCAATATAACGAAAATGCCAAATAACGATGAAAGGGCTTTTGTAGAAAATGCATTAACAAATAAAAAATAATTTCACAATGAAAGATGACAAAATTATTTTTGTTACAGCAGAAGAATTAGAAAACGAAAATCAAGAACAAATATAAAGCCCGATAGATTAAAATTTCTGTCGGGCTTTTTGTTTATTTGGTTAATTGAAATTTTTATTATCTTTGCAGCCTTAAAACTAAAATAATTTACATCTATGATAAAGTCAATGACAGGTTACGGAAAAGGAAGCAGCGTTTTCGCAGGCAAAAAATTTATTGTGGAAATACGTACTCTCAATTCCAAACAGGCAGACATAAACCTGAAAATACCAAAAGAATATCTGGCTAATGAAATAGAGATAAGAAACAGAATATCCAATGTTTTGGAACGAGGGAAAATAGATTGCATACTTTCCATTGAAGTTGCTGATGCCGCACAAACCCTTGCAATTTGTCAGGACATTTTTAGAACTCTCTACAATCAAACTCTATGGTTGCAAAATGAATTTATGCTTGACAAAAACGAACATATAAAATATCTCTTAACCACTCCGGAAATAATAAAAACCGTTTCCACAGAACCAAATAAGGAAGAAATAGAGGCAATTTACGATGCGTTTGCACAAGCCTTGCATTCCGTAGATGAATTTCGCATCAATGAAGGACAAACGCTTAAAATTGATTTGGATAAACGAATAAATATCATTGCCGAATTGCTTTCTGCCATAGAGCCTTTTGAATCGGAGAGAGTTCCTCGCATAAAAGAAAGAATAAAAACTCAATTATGCGAACTGGAATACGATAAAACCGATGAAAATCGCTTAGAACAGGAATTGATATATTATTTGGAAAAGTTGGATTTCACAGAGGAAAAAGTTAGACTTCGCAAACATATAGACTATTTTAACAATACCATAGCCCAATCCTCTTCTCAGGGTAAGAAACTCGGTTTCATTGCTCAGGAAATGACACGAGAAATAAATACTCTCGGCTCTAAATCCAACGATGCTGCTATTCAACAGATTGTTGTCAAAATGAAAGACGAGTTGGAAAAGGTTAAAGAACAGTTATCCAACATTCTGTAAAATATGAAAAAGGTTGCGGTTTTCTTTGTTTTCTTTTGTTGCTTTGGAATGCTCTTTGCACAGAACGAATTGGACATTGACGCTCAACTTGCAAAGGAATACGCAGAGCAGGGGCGTATTGAAGAAAGCATAAGCATATATCAAAATCTATTAAAGAAAGGTTTCAATAAACAGTATTATGAAGAACTTCTGCAAATCTTTTATTCCGAAGAGCGTAATAAAGATGCCGAAAACCTTATTAAGCGAGCAATAAAACAAAATTCTCAAAGCAACTACGTTATTGATTTAGGACAGCATTATCTTAAAACAGGAGATGAAAAGCAGGCAAAGAAAATTTTTGACAGGCTTATCGCCGATATGAAGGCTAACAACAGCGATATAACATCAACAGCCAATCTGTTTATGTCAAAGAATAATCTGGAATATGCCGCTCTTACATACCAAAAAGGCAGAGAACTGTTACGCAATCCTTTACTTTACACTTATGAATTAAGTTTCATATACAGCAGAGAAGGTAAAAATGACCTCATAGCACAGGAATACGCTAACCTTGTGGAGAATAATCCGTCTATGTTGAGTCAAGTAAAAATTTATTTGGGAAATTTGTTTGCTCAAAAGGACGAAAGCAATCTCATACATTTAACCAAAGATGCCGTAGTCAAACGTCTGCAAGCCAAACCCGAAAATCAATCTTTGTTTTCGCTGTTAGTGTGGATTTTTATGCAGGAAAACGATTATAAATCAGCACTTGCCTACGCCAAAGCATTGGATAAACGCCTCAAAGAAGGGGCAGACGGGGCTGTAATGGAAGTTGGAGACATCAGTTTGAACAATCAGGACTATGCAACGGCTATGGATGCTTACAAATACCTAATCATCAATAAGGGCAAAGATAACATTTACTATGAACCTTCCTTAACAGGTCTGCTCACGGCTCAATTTTACGAATTTACGGCAAACGCTCTGCACAGCGAAAAAGAAAAACAGGAAATAGAAACGCAATATAATAAAGTATTAAACGAAGTCGGCAGAAATGCCAACACTGCTCCTATTATGCTGCAATTTGCCAATTTGCTTGCATATCATCTTTCTCGCCCTCAGGAAGCGGCAGATATGATTGCAGAGGTACGGAATATGCCTCGTATTAAGGCTGTTGTGAAGGCAGAAGCAGGTTTGATGTTGGCGGATATTCTTTTGATGAACGGGGATGTATGGGGGGCTTCTTTGGAGTACTCAAAGGTTGTATTAGAATTTAAGAATGATGAACTGGGGGCGAAGGCTAAATTTGCCAAAGCAAGACTGTCGTACTTCATTGCCGACTTTCAACAGGCTGAAATAGAATTTGACGCTTTGCGTTCTTCAACATCCAAATTTATAGCGAACGATGCAATGGAGTATTCATTGCTTATCGCAGACAATATTGACGAAGACAGTACCTATACCGCTTTATCGCTTTATGCAAAGGCAGATTTGGCTCTTTATCAGCACAATTCACAACTTGCAACTCTTTATTTGGATTCCATTAACATAATTTACACCTATCATTCTCTTTTTGACGAAATTCTATACAAACGTGCGGAAATCGCTGTTGAACAAAAACTTTATCAGGAGGCAGATTCTCTTTTGCAGGTGTTGGTTTTGAAGTATCCTTATGATATTACGGCGGACGATGCTCTTTTCCTTTCGGCACAAATCAATGAAACATATCTCGCCAATCCTCAAAAGGCACGCGAATACTATGAAAGAATTATATTGGATTATCCTTCAAGTCTTTATGTTACGCAAAGCCGAAAGCGGTATCAACAAATAGAAGGCTCAAAAGCAGAAGGAATATGATTGATTTCGGGTTTGCCTTCCCCGTTTAACACGATTGAAATGACGTCAAAACGAGCCTCCATCGTTACATTAAACTTTGTAATATAGGCATCTGCAACTCGAATTATCAATTTTTGTTTTGCCTTCGTAACTGCCTGTTCGGGTTCGCCGAAAGCATGCGTGGCACGAGTTTTAACTTCAACAAAAACTATGCTTTGTCCGTCTGTGGCTATAATATCCACCTCGTTTTTGCCGCAAACAAAGTTTCGGTCAATGATTTGATAACCTGCATCCAACAGATAATCAACCGCTTGCTGTTCGCCTTCTTTTCCTAAATCACAAGGTTTTTTTTCCATTCATTCCGCAATACACTAATTCACCAGCGCCATTTTAATTGCCGACCACGCACTGTATTCGTGCTTAAAATTGTAATAACGAACCGCATACCAAACTTTTTGACCGAAATGTTCAGCCGAAAATTCTACCATAAACGGACTTTTGGACTTTTCCCCAAGAAAAGTCATCTCGTCATAAGTAGGCGGTTCATCGCCACCAATCTTTTGCCATATTTCAACACCTGTTGCACCTTTTGGCAGCCCTCTCATGATTTTTCCCAGCGAATTATAATGCCCGAAAATGATGAAATGTCGCAAATGCGTTAAAAAATTTATCTCTATTGCAGGTGCTTCATTAGGCACGTGTATCGGCGTTCTTGTCGTGTCAGGCACGTGAAGACCCAACTCCACACGCAAAGCCGGTGTAGCAGCAGGATTGAACTTAATGAATTGATTGTAAATGTTTCGTATGTCCGATTCAACAAACTGACGACAATAATAATACTCCGCTTTTTTCACCGAAGTTTTGTCCATTTCTACCACATATTCCAGATGTGCCTGCGCAAACGGCTGCCAATGAGAAATCATTATCTGCTCTGCTAACGGAGGCAAATTTAATGCTGCCGAAATCGCTGTGTCTTGAATTTTAATGCGGAAATTATCCGCCCAGTTGTAAAATGCTGCGTTTCCTGCGGGAAACAAATTTCTTCTTTCTGCCATATTATGTTTATATTTTTTTTGTATATGTTAAAATTATATTATTACTTGTTTTTTGATTATGCGTACA
>JAISTG010000042.1 GCA_031272705.1 Bacteroidales bacterium
TTTTTCATAACATTGCACAACGTGTAATGATATGTCAAAATGGTTTGTGATAAAATTTATGTTGTGGGAAGATATGTTGGAGGAAAAAATGTTGTGTTTTGAATAGTCAAAAATTAGCCCCTTAGGAGTGCGATAAATCGCTTCTAACGCATTATTTTGCAGCGAGTTACCCCCCCCCCCCGCAGTTTGCGGAAGTGGCTGCAAATGCCTTATTTTCGCTTAATTTTTGACTGTTAATTTGTTTCATTATTTATACTTTTTTTAGTATTTTAATCGGCTGCAAAGGTACAAAAAATTTTTTATGCTGCAAATTTTTTTTTGCTTTATTTATGGGAGAATGAAATTCATAATTATCAAGTTCTGTGAGAATACAAGCAAAAATACCAAACATATTTGCAGAATTTCCATTGAACAAAAAAAGTATTGCCTTTTGCATAATTGATAAAAAAGATGTATTTTTGCATTCTCAAATTAAATACAAAATACAATGAAACAAATGAAAAGAAAATTTATTACGATTGCTCTTGTCAGCCTGTTCTTATTCAATGCGGCTTTCGCTCAACAGGAAGTGAAACGGAATATAAAACTTGGTTTCGTGGCAGGAGTAGAAAATTTCTTTGGAGAATTTAACAAACCTGAACAAATTCGCGGACTAATGTCTTATGATAATTATTATTATGATGAGTATGATAACAGTTCGGTACAGGGAAGCAGTTCCTATCCGTTTTTCTATACGGGTGTCAGTGGGGAGTATTTTCTCTGGAGAAACAGAATAGGCTTTGCGAGCGGTTTGCGGTTTGGTTATGGTAATACGGAAATCAATGCCACAGGAGATTACTTTTACTGGGTGTTAAGGTCATCCGCTACAGAAACAAGATATGTAACCCTCAAAAGTATATATCAGGATGATTATTACATAAGTATTCCGCTTGAAGTGCGGTTCTTTAACAATAATCAGGAATTACCTTTTCAGGTTTATTTCAAAGCAGGCGGCAGTTTGAATTATCGCTTTACTTCCCAAAGAGAAATAAATTTTGTTAATTCCGCAATGGAAAAGTACAATGATGAAATAGAAAAGCAGTTGAGTGAAAATGAAGATAAATTTTTTATATATGCTTATGCTGCGTTAGGATTTAAGATTGGCAAGTTAAAAATGGGCGATGGCAACAAAGTATGGGTTAATGTTGAATTTCATATTCCTTTTATGCTTACTACCGACAATACTTCGTTTATCACGGAAAAAGTTGCCGGACTCGGTATGCAGGTTTCCGTGCAAATGCCTGTCGGTACAAATGAACCGATAGCATACAGACAGTCAATAGAATTAGAAAACGATTAAAATAACAAACATTATGAAGAAATACATTTTAATTTTAGGTATGGCTTTAAGTCTTTTAGCCTGCAGTTCAGAAGAGGAATTGGATAGAACAATTTTTATCCCGGATCCTGCCGACAGTTCTTTGCCTGCTTATACGGAAATGGGGTATAATTCTTTCGGTGTCAAATATGAGAGGAAGTATTTCACGGCTTCTTTCGACGAAATACCATGCAAAATCATTTATGAGAACGGAAGTTTATCGGTTACTATGACAGGTTTTGTAGATAATGACTACAAAAAAAGTATGTTAAAATTTGTTTTTCCTGTTTCTGTTGCAATGAATGATTACAGTGATTTGCTTACATTAAATAATGTGAAATTAGACCTGACAGACCCTGACTGCGTTGTAACTTTCACAAGAGAGGAAACTTCTACGGATACACTTGATATAAGAAACGGAGAATTACATTTTAAGCGGGCGCAGTTGTTATACGTAAATGATGTTGAAAACAGAGTCATTTTGTCGGGTACATTCTACATTCAGTTTTTTAACTATTCAACACACCAACCAGAAAGTTTCTCTGACGGACGCTTTGACTTTGGAATAAACAAAGATTTCTACGCTTTCTAAAACGGCTTATGAATTTGACATTAACAAGGCGGCAAACATCAACGGTAAATGTTGGTTCTGTTGGTATAGGAGGCAACAATCCTATACGCATACAGTCAATGACCAATACGGACACAATGAACACCGTAGCCACTGCCCAACAGGTGATGGCGTTAGCCGATGTCGGTTGCGAACTTGTGCGGATTACTGCTTCGGATACCAAAAGTGCCGAAAATCTTTACAACATTCGCAATCTTCTTGTGCAGAAAGGATATGATATTCCGCTCATTGCCGACATCCATTTTAATCCCAAAGCAGCCGAAATTGCGGCATCAATAGTACAAAAAGTCCGTATAAATCCCGGAAATTACACGGACAGACCTTCAAATACCGTTTCGCTGACCGAAGAAGCATATAACGGGGAATTACAACGCATTAAAGAGCGACTTCACCCCCTGATTGAAATTTGCAAACGGCACAATACGGCAATGAGAATAGGTACTAATCACGGTTCTCTTTCTCAACGGATAATCAATCGCTACGGAAATACACCTTTTGCTATGGCTCATTCGGCTATGGAATTTGTTCGTATTTGCAAAACGTTGAAATATGAATCGTTAGTTCTTTCTATGAAGTCTTCCAATGTAAGAATAATGAATCTGGCAACCCGTTTATTAGTATCTATGCTTGACAAGGACGGACTTAATTATCCGATTCATCTTGGTGTAACGGAGGCTGGAGAGGGCGAAGACGGCAGAATTCGTTCTGCTATCGGCATTGGTTCATTGCTTTGCCTCGGTATAGGGGATACGATACGAGTTTCGCTAACCGAAGACCCTGTTGCAGAAATTCCTGTCGCCCAATCCATACTTCAGGCTGCTGCCTGCAGAACCTACAAGGCTGAAATAATTTCCTGCCCTTCCTGTGGAAGAACCCGTTACGACATTCAGCGGGCAGTGAAAGAAGTAAAAAACCGTTGCGAACACCTGAAAGGTGTAAAGATTGCTGTTATGGGTTGCATTGTAAATGGACCCGGCGAGATGCTTGATGCGGATTATGGTTACATTGGCTCACTTGAAGGTAAGGTTCATTTGTATCGCAAGGGCGAACTGGCGTTTGCTAACGTGGAAGAGGCAAAGGCGATAGACATACTTTTGGAAATGATTGACAAAGATAAAAAAACTGAACAATAAATGCTTGATACAACAAAACATCTCTTTTCTATAAAGGAAGTCTCAGCGGAATTTAATCTCTCCTATTCTACTTTGCGATTTTGGGAATCACAATTCAAGGAATTGAAACCAGTGAAAAACAATCGCGGAGTACGATATTACAATGCGGAAATGTTGGAATTACTCCGTACCATTACGTACCTGACACGCCAACAGGGATATACGCTGGACGGAGTAAAAAAATATCTTTTCGGAGAGAAGCATCGTCATTTAGAACGTAATTCTCAAATTGTCAAAACGCTGGAAGAAATTAGGCAAACCCTTTTACATATCAAGCAAGGTATGGAATAATTTTACAAAACGTGCATTCATAAATATAAAAAGCGGCGATTGCAAAATCTGGCTTAATGGACAAAAGTAAGGCGGAAATCTTTATGCAAAGATAGATATATTTTATCTTTTAGATACTTTTCATCATCGCTTTTGTCCATTTAGCCGTAATATGTGAAAAAAAATTTGTTCATTAAATTATTTTTTGTAATTTTGCAGCCGAAATTTAACCCAAATAGTAAAAAAAATGATAAGGAAAATAACTCATAATAATGTAAAAAATAATTCGCAAAAAACTTGCGGAAGTCATTTATTTTTCGTATCTACACACACACACACACACACACACACCTTCCACTAACTTCACCCGCCCGCCCTCTCAAAGTTTTTTTCATAGAAAACGCACAGAGTATCAATTTATTTTGTCATCCACCACTTTTTTTGAAATGGAAATTGGTAAATGGCATTTTGTAACTTCTGCATCAACCTTTTGCATAAGTGCAGAAACTTTCCGCAGTAATGTTTTGAACTTCCGCAGTAATGTTTTGAACTTCCGTACTAATGTTTTGAACCTCCGCAGTAATGTTTTGGACTTCCGCAGTAATGTTTTGAACTTCCGCAGTAATGCGGAAAATGTAATAAGTAATGTAAAAAAAGTTAAAAGTAATAATAATAAAAAATTTAATTAAAATGAGTCAAGCAATTAGATTGTTTCCACAAGGAAACGCAGCATTTTACAATTGGGCAGATAACTTCCGCATTGGAATTCAGGACACTGCGACTTCGGCAGCACTAAATTTGCCGCCGTTAGCAGAGCAAATTATGATTACACATTGGCAGCAGTTTGCGCAGGCACATTTAGAGTATGTGGTTCAAATGGACAAATCTCCGGCGAAAAAGGCGGAGTATTATTATTATCG